>JAHFTN010000048.1 GCA_023269365.1 Chlamydiota bacterium
AGGCCGATGTCAACGTGATCACGCTCATCGGGGAGCGGGGAAGAGAGGTGCGTGAATTTTTAGAAAACGACCTAGGAGAAGAGGGGATGACACGCTCTGTCGTCATCGTCTCTACTTCCGATCAAGCGGCGCAGCTGCGCATCAACGCCGCTTACGTGGGAACGGCCATTGCTGAGTATTTCCGCGAGCAGGGAAAAACAGTCATTTTGATGATGGATTCAATCACCCGCTTTGCAAGAGCGCTAAGGGAGATCGGCCTTGCCGCCGGAGAGCCTCCTGCAAGAGCGGGCTTCACCCCTTCTGTCTTTGCTACTCTCCCCCGTTTGCTCGAGCGCTCTGGCAACTCAGACAAGGGGTCGATGACCGCTTTTTATACGATCCTCGTTGCCGGCGATGATATGAACGAGCCTGTTGCCGATGAGACGAAATCGATCCTCGATGGACATATCATTCTCTCCTCTGAGCTTGCAAGGCAATACCACTACCCCGCCGTGGATGTCCTCAGCTCCATCAGCAGGATCCTCCCTAGCATCGTCGATAAAGAGCACCTCCAACTCATCGGCAAGGTGAGAGAAGTTCTTTCCAACTACAAAAAAAATGAACTCTTGATCCGAATCGGCGAATACAAACCCGGCTCTGACAAGGGAGCCGATTTTGCCATCAAATACATCGATAAGGTCAACCGCTTCCTAAGACAAGCTACCGAGGAGAAATCTAGCTTCGAAGAGACCCTCCAGCAGCTCAAAGCCCTATTTAGATAATATGAATCCATCTCGCTATCCCCTCGAACAACTAGGACTCATCAAACAAAAAAAACTCGACGAAGCAGAAAAAGTGCTGCGAGAAAAGAAAAAGATCCTTGAGAAAGAAGAAGAGAAACTCTTTACAGTAGAAAAGGAAAGAGACACCGTCAAAGAGCACCGCTTTGCAAAGCTCACACAGCTGCGCGAGCAGCTCGATGCAGGAGCCCCTGCCACTAAGGTGACCCAAGCGCGCCAATACCTCAAGCTCATCGACGAGAAGCTTAAAGTCAAAGAACAAAAGGTCAAAGAGCAAAAAAAGGTTGTAGATGCAGCCCTTGCCCAAGTCGAGGCCGCAAGGGCCGACCTGATCAAAAAGCAGCATGATGTCGAAAAAATACAACTCCACCACACCGAGTGGACAAAAGAACAAAAAGCCCTAGAACAGCTCCAAGAAAACATCGAGACCGACGAGCTTGGCGCCACCCTTCACGAGCGCCATAAGCGCACTCGCAAAAAACATTAAATTTTTACTAATCGAGGGAATTGCAAAACTAAGAAAAAGAGACGGTTTTTCGGGGTGAAAAGCAAGGTTGAACCAATCCTCGACTTTGCACATTTTCGGCCCGAATGCCTTGTCTATTTGTCCTCGGACGTTCTCCCTACGGTCGAACTGGAAGATTATTTAAAATAAGAAGGAGTTAAAAACCCCTTTTTATTTTAAATAACTCCCCCGAGAACAAATATACGTCGGCCTTCAGGCAGGACACCTGTAAAGTCTTTCAAGACTAACCTTGCAAATTTAAGAAAAATAACAAGATATTAGGATGGACAGGATGAGAAAATCGGGAAATTTTTTACCTTTTTTCCATCCTGTCCATCCTAATATCTTGTTATTTTTCTCTCTGTTTTAAAGAGGGCAAGTCACAAGGACTTTGCAGGTGTCCTGGGCCTTCAGGCCGAAAATGTACAAAGTCGAGCCAATCAACCCCCGAAAAATTGTCTCTTTTTCTTAGTTTTGCAATTCCCTCAAGATATTAGGATGGACAGGATAGGAATCCAGTTCAGGTTTGTTCGTCTGATCTCATAAGGGCATGGATTTTTTAGTTGCTCTATACACAAACAACCTCAAAAGTTGGGTTTCCTCGGCGCAAGGTCAGCCGCTGAATTTGAGTCCCCCTGCATCGCCCAACAAATTCCAAGTTGAGCTGCTTCGGGAGAAGACCTTTACTCGTCAGTTAATCTTACAGCAGGGGAGAGAAATTCGTCGGAGAAAGCCCCCGCTGCTTTTTCGGGCACGGATACATTCACGACTTATGTACCCCCTGAACGCGCCCAAATTGTTTCGTATTTGCGCTGTTCTTTAAAAGCGAGATCACCCCTGTCTGGACACATGCCAAAAGTAGGGGTTATTTACTAGGACTGTTTGGGGCCCTAGTTAATAAACCCTCTTTGATGAGCATCTCCACCACCTGCGGGCTTGCTCTGTTGTACTGCAGCTGCCTCTCCGTATGGCCTGTCTGAGAATAAGGGACCAACAATCCGGGCGCGATATTGAGCTCTAACAACCGCTCCCAGAGAAACTCCTTCCTCGTTCCCGGAGCATACCGCTGCTCTCCCCCTGTGAGCTCGATGCAAGTTGGCAAGGGGTCTAGAGGAGTGTCATCGGTCGGGTGCACGAAGAGGACCATAGAAAATCGCTCTTTATCGGGAGCTGTTGCAACGATACGATGGCGGGCACTGACAAAAAGCCCATTGGTGAGGTTTTCGAGCATGTCCCCCACATTCACAATAAAAGCATCCTCGGGAACGACGACGTTGAGCCATTCTCCATCGAGCTCCACTTGCAATCCTTTTTCTGTCGCATAGGGCAAAATGGCGAGAAAGTCGATGTCGGTATGAGGCGCTCCCCAATAGAGTGTTTCTTTTGGGTTGTCGAGTTGCTCTTTGGAAAATGCAGGGTAATAAAGAGCGCGCAACAAGTTTTTTCCCTCTTTTGTTGTGGCATTTAAGAAGTCAAGAGGAAGAGGAGTCGAGGTGCGTGCATTGATCGTAGAGACAATCGCCTCTTGCAGAGGGACCACGTACTGTTCCAACTCGTGAAATAGAGTGCTTAAAGCCTGTTTAAATTCAAGGTCTTCTGGCCAAATGTTTTCTGGTAGCAATCCTTCTTTCCCAATATGGTAAAATTCTTTCACATCTTTGGAAAAGGCGCCTTTGGCAGTTTCCCCTTGAACAAATCCTCTCTGTCCTCCCAGGCTCTTTTCATAACACTGCATTTTAACAGCGAGATCTTGCTTGAAAAAATGGGCAGCTTGTTCGTAGGCATTTTTAACGACAGAGCCATCCACTCCCGCGTGAAGCACCGCAAAAAAACCCACCTGGGTCATCGCTCCATATAGCGTGTCGAGAAATTGCTCCCGTTTTTCAGGGTCTGCGTAGTCGCGCATATCCACAACGGGGATGCGTAAATCTAAAGCATCTTCCGCCTGAATAGAAGGAATCAGAATAGAAAAAATAACTGTTAAAATAGAAAAAAATAAACGCATAACCCTCCCAAAAATTTCTCGATATAGTGATTTTTTTTTCGTTTTTTTTCAATGCATTTTTTTAACTCGACTTTGAGCATTTTTTGCCTGACTGCCGACATATATTTGCTCTTGGGGGAGTTATTTAAAACGGGAAGGGGTTAAAAAACCCCTTCCCGTTTTAAATAATCTTCCAGTTCGCCCGAAGGGGGAACGTCCAAGAGTAAATAGACAAGGTAGTCAGGCTAAAAATGCTCAAGGTCGAGTTTAACTCGTTTGACAGTTTCTTTTTTCCCCTGTATAGGTGTAGACAAACGAGGTGGGTAGCGCATGTCAGGAGATGTAGGTAAAGTGCAAGGGCCCTCTGGAGCGCCCGACTCGCTGGGAAAAAAAGATACTTCTGCTGCCGATAGAGAGCGGTTTCAAGCTGTGATGAGAGAGCAGGTCTCTACGGTAGGGGCAATCGATCCAGATGAGCAAAAAAAACGCAAAAGACAAGAAGAGATAGAAGAAGAGGCAAAAACGGCCGTCAAGGCCGCTTTGGAAAACAAAACGACAACCCCCACTGAGCCAGCCCCTTTTCTTGTGACGCAATCTCCTGCTCATATAGAACTGTTGGGAATGGGAGGGACGAAGGCCGGCGGCGCCTCTTCGTCCGGTCCTGCATCGGGACAAGCAGATACCCTTCCTTCAGAGGAACTGTTACAGATCCCTCCCTCTGCTGTGCCCCACATGGCAGCCCCCACCTCCTACCCTACTCCCTCTCCCAGCGCCCCTTCTGAGGCTGCACGGCCGGGATTTGATCAAAATGCAGACTCTTCGACAACGTCGCAACAAGGCAAAGAAAAAGGGTCTTCTCTCAAGAAGACTCCTGCAGAGGCTCAAGCTTTTGCAAAGTATAAGGAACAGAAAGAGAAAATGGCTAAAGAGCAAGAGGTTACAGATGCTGCCTCTTTGCAAGAGGTCTCTCCTCCTGTGCAGGGAGTCGTTCCCCATGCAGAAGAAGAAACCCCATCCTCCATCCAAGGGACTGCTGGAACTACGAGTGCTCCGGGAGGAACTCTCTCTACGAGTGGGAAACCCCCGGCTGTGGTTCAACCCCTCACGACAGCCCTTCCTGGAGGCTCTTCAGAGCCAGAGACTCCAGAGGTTCTCCATGCTCAAAACGCCTACGCCAAACTCCCTCCCGAAGCGCAAGAGCTCTTTAATCGGATGGTGGGGGTGATGACGGTCATGCAGCTGTCTGGGATCCAAGAAACGAGCTTTATCTTGAACATGCCGCAATTTGCCTCTTCTGTTTTTTTCGGGACTCGAATTATAATCCAGGAATTTAGTACGGCGCCTCAGATGTACAATGTTCAATTCAATGGATCCCCACAGGCCGTCTCCTTAGCTCAAAAGCATACGGCGGGGTTGATGGCGGCATTTCAGGCGAACCGCTATAATTTCCGTATTCATCGGTTTGAGACGAACTATCTAGAAGAGCGTGAAGACAAGGGAGATGCACAAGGATGAATACCTGCCCACAAAGCCCTCTAACTCCCTCCCCAGTGATTCAGGAAATTTTTTCTGAAGAGCTCCCTTCAGACACTGCATTCCAGGAATTATTTGACAAGGCGGAAAAGCGCGAGGCGTCTACGCCTCCTTCTTTATTTGCTCTAATTGAAGAGAAAGAAGAGGAAAATTCCCTGCTCTCTTGTGGTTTCATTCCTCTGCCTCGCACTATTGAGGAATTGTCCTCTTTAAACACTTCTAGTGTACAGGGGGTCTCTTTATCTTCGCCTCTTATAGAAGCTCTCTTTGAAAAGATGGCCTCCTCCATGGTCATCATGACCTCCTCTCATGAGCAACAAACTTCCCTTGTTCTCGATACGCCTAGCTTTTCCTCCTCTTGCCTCTTTGGCACGCGCATTACGATCACAGAGTTTAGCACAGCTCCCAAAGTTTTCAATGTAGAGATCCACTCGAATCCAGGAGCGATCTCCCTCATACAACAGGGCACTCCTCACCTTCTTGCCACCTTCGACAAGGGGCATTTCCCCTTTACAATCAACCGCCTTGACACCCACATTCAGCCCACTCGAACCCCTTTTGTGTTTCAGCGCAAAGGGGATAAGGATCATGAAGAACAAGACCAATACGAGGAGCAAGATTCATGACGCAAGCTCCCCTTTCCTGGATTCAGAAAATCGAACAGACCCTCATCGATACAGGCGCGATCCCCTTATCCGGGTATTCTCCTCCCTTCCCCTGGGATTCTTTAAGGGAAAAACTTGCCACCTTGCTACAAGCTCCCGACTTGATCCTCTCTTTAAAACGGATGCGCATCCTCAAGGGGGAAGAACTCTCAGAAGGGCTAGGAACGCATGTGACCCCCTTGACACTCCAGCTAAGTCCTTTAAGTGGATCTGCCTATTTTCTCATAGGGAAAGAGGAGATGTGCTCTCTTACAGCTTACGCTCTTACCGCCTCTAATAAAGGATTTCTTTCCTTCCCCTTCCAGGAAGGATTTTACTACTACCTCTGCACAGAGGCCCTCATTGCACTCAATGAAGTCAAAGCCTTTGGCGATCTCACACTCAAAATGGGAAAAACAACACCTCTTCCACAAGAAGAATCTCTCTGCTTAGATATTGAGATCGTGCATCCCAAACAAAGTGTCTTCACAAGGCTTGTGTGTCCCGCTTCTTTCCATGAAGCCTTTAAGACCCATTTTTCTGAAAAAAAGAGTCCTGCTTCCTCTGTTGCGCTGCACTCTCAGATTGCGGTGTTATTGCATTTACTCATCGGGAATACTCTTTTAAGCCTCCAAGAATGGAAGGAGGTCTGCATAGGGGATTTTGTGCTTCTAGATCACTGCACATTTGATCCCCACACAAAGAAAGGATCTGTGACGATTGCTTTAGATATTACTCCCCTTTGGCGCGCACGCGTAAAAGAGGATCACTTAAAAATTGTGGATTATGCCACCTATTACGAGGACTCAACGCCCATGGACTCTGAACTCCCCCCCTCTGATGAAGAATTTCCCAAAGAAGAAACTTTTTCTTCTGAGGAGATGGAAGAAAATACAGAGACCCACCTCTGGACTTCTTCTCCCAAAGAAGGGGTCTCTGTCTCTACGGATAATATCCCTCTTACTTTGGTCGTGGAGGTAGCAAGAGTTTCTATGTCCTTGGGTCAAGTTCTACAGCTATCTCCTGGGAACACGCTAGATCTCGCCGTAAAACCGGAGCAAGGAGTCGATGTGCTGATCGGAGGCAAAAGGGTCGCAAAGGCAGAACTCATCAAGCTAGGAGATCGACTTGGCATCAAAATCCTCTCCCTTGGAGAATGAGAGTGACAGAAAGCTCTTTTTATAAACAAAACACGATGCCCGACCTAATTACGGGAGAACCAGAGCCAAATCTGCCAGAGAAGATTGGCCCTTACAAGATTGAGAGCCTTTTTTCCAAAGGGGGGATGAGCCTTCTTTACCTCGGGGTTCATCCTGAAACAAAGCAGACTCTCGTGATCAAAGTATTGTCCCCTTCCTACGTCACCCATCCGCAAGTGGCCGAGCAATTTTTAAAAGAAGCAGAAGTCATTGCTCTGACCAACCATCCCAATATTGTCAAATTGCATGGGCAAGGGAGCTGGGATAAGGGTCTCTATATCGCCATGGAGCTGATTCATGGGATCTCTTTAAAACAATTCATCACACAACACTCTCTTTCCCTTAAGCGCGCACTAGAAATTATTGTGCAAGTCGCCTACGCACTGCACCACCTCCACTCTCACGGGGTGATCCATCGCGACCTAAAACCAGAAAACATTCTGATCACAGAAGAAGGGGAAATCAAAGTGATCGATTTTGGGATTGCGCAGCTTCACGGAGATAAACCCAAAACACTGATGACCTCTTCTTTTATCGGCACTCCCAGCTACATGAGCCCTGAGCAAAAGGAAAATCCCGCCTCTGTCACTTTTACAACCGACATCTATTCTCTGGGAATCATCTTGTACGAGCTGATTTTAGGCAAGCTCAGCTATGGGCTCATCACCTTAAGTGGGATACCCAAAAAACTCAAAAAAATTGTCGCTAAGATGTTAGCCGTCTCTCCCATGGAGCGCACCCAAAATGTCTCTGAGCTAATCCACGACATTTCTCATTATATGCAAGCGGGCGACCACGAAAGAGAAAAGCCAGGAAGCGATGAGATCAAAGAGTTTTATGAAGAGATCTTAAAAGCCAATCTGGCCCTCTCTCCTTTGCAGCTGCCTGAATGGCCTCAGATCGACCTCGGTGTTGCCAAAGGTAGAGGACAGCAACAGCTGGGCCTCTACTACGATTTTTTTCGCCTACCCAATAACACCTTTCTTACCTTGTTAGCCTCTACCCTCTCCTCACGCATCTCCTCTGCTGTGTCGATGGGGGCGTTAAGGGGGATGATCCGCTTCCACCTAAGTCAAACTAAATCCCCCTTCCAGCTGAGCGCTTTTGTTAGCCTGCTCAACCAGATGATTTCTGAGGACAACCTGTTTGAACCCTTTGCCTTAAGCTGTCTGCTCCTAGACCCCTTTAACGACATGATGACTTACCTCTCGTGTGGCTTTTCCGATCTCATCCATACCCCTCAAGGGCAGCGCTTCCCCCGCAGGATCTCGTCCCAAAATCCCCTTCTTGGCGCCTTTGGATCTACAGAGCTCTCTCAGACTAGCGATAACTGGAACGCAGGCGACACCCTCGTTATCCACTCTCTTTCCACCACAAAAGAGCAGGGCCCCCACCAACAAGAGGTCCTCGACCTAACCCTAGAAGAGGCTGCTAAAGAACACCAATTTCTTTCCGCTCAAAGGCAGGCAGAGGCGATCTTAAAAAATCTCTCTTCCTCTAGCGCCTATGCCCTGATTCCCTTCCCCAAAGCCCTCATCACTTTGCAAAGAATTATTTAAATTGCCTCAAGAACTCTTCTCGGGGTAAACTGGGAGAAATGTTTACTCTTGTTATAGATACTAGTACTGATCTGTGCCTGCTTGCTTTGGTCCAAGGAGGCCAGGTGGTGCATGAAAACACATTTTCCCATGAGAATCGCCTCTCCAAACACCTCCTTCCCTCTATCCGAGCGCTGCTAGAAAAAGCGGGTCTTAAACCCAAAGAATTAAAAGAAATTGCGATAGGAAAGGGCCCCGGCTCCTATACGGGAACCCGGTTGGGCGCTTCTATTGCAAAAACTTTATGCTTTGCACTTAACCTCCCCTTAAAGGCGTTCTATTCTCCTCTCGCTTTTATGCCAAGCGAAGAAGGGACCTTCCTCCTCCCCACAAAGGCAGGGCTCTATTTCCTTTTCAAGCCCGACAAGCAAGCTGCCCTCGTCTCTTCTCAAGAACTACCCCAATACTTCGCCCCGTTTTTTGTCATGCCCGACCCCAAAAAAGCCCCTGAAGAAATTCTCTCTCGCCCCTGCCTACAAGCCACCGTCAACCTCCCGAATTTGGCTGCCCATCTCTCCTCTCTTCCTCTAATATCCCCCGAGGAGATGACGCTTGAATATTTGCATACTCCTTTCTAGATTGAAAAATATCCCTCCCTTGAAGTAGCATGGGTCCACACAACCCCTAACCTAGGATGAAATATCCATGCCAAGTGTCAAAGTTCGTATCGGAGAGCCCATCGATAAAGCCCTAAGAGCCCTGAAGAAAAAGCTCGATAAAGAGGGAATCATGAAATCTGCAAAAGCACACCGCTTTTACGATAAACCCTCTGTAAAAAGCCGCGCTAAATCTAAAGCCGCTCTTAAATACAAGAAAACCAAGCCCCGCAGCTATAGCATGTAAAACTTTAATTTAGCAAATGGCAATGCCATTTGCTAAATTTATTAAGTTTTGCTATGCTTATCCTAAAACTTAGATGTGGCTATGAGCGATTATTACGAAACCTTAGAGATCCCCCGCAGCGCCTCTCAAGAGGAGGTCAAGAAGGCCTACCGCAAAAGCGCCCTCAAATTCCATCCTGACCGCAATGCAGGAGACAAGCATGCGGAGAGGAAATTCAAAGAAATTTCCGAGGCTTACGAGGTCCTGAGCGACGAAAAAAAACGGCAGATTTACGACCAGTATGGGGCTGACGCTCTCAAGGGAGCAGCTGGCATGGGTGGCCACGAAGGACACGCCGGTTTCTCCTCGATGGAAGAGGCCCTAAGAACGTTCATGGGAGCCTTTGGTTCTGGAGGAGGGGGAGGAGGGAGAGAATCTGTCTTTAACTCTTTTTTTGGATTCGAGTCGGGAGGGCAAGAAGAAGGGGGGCAGAGTGGCTCTAGCAAGAAAATGAACCTGACGATCTCTTTCGAAGAGGCGATGCGAGGCACGGAAAAAGAGGTCTCTCTTACCAATTACGTCACCTGTTCTCAATGCCAGGGCTCCGGGGCGGCACAGCCAAGTAGCATCAAAAGATGCGCTACCTGCAGGGGAGCTGGGCAAGTGCATCAGAGTCACGGCTTTTTCAATATGTCCAGCGTCTGCCACAGCTGTCACGGCAGAGGAAAAACCATTTCAGAGCCCTGCTCGGGATGCCGCGGCAGTGGAAGGATCAAAGAGAAACAACATGTTAAAATTAAGATTCCCTCTGGCGTTGACACAGGGATGCGCCTGCGCATGGCAGGCTATGGCGACGCAGGGGAGTCCGGCGGCCCTTCTGGCGATCTCTACGTCTTTATCTCCGTAGAGCCCCATAGTGTATTCCAACGAGAAGGGGACGATGTGTTTATAGAGCTCCCCCTCAACTTTTCAGAAGCTGCCCTTGGCTGCAAAAAAGAGCTCCCGACTCCTCACGGCTCTTCATGTCGAATCACCGTCCCCGAAGGGACCCAGAGCGGCAAGCTTCTGCGTGTGAAGGGGGAAGGGGCTCCCAACGTACATAACAGGGTCAGAGGAGACCTGATTGTAAAACTCCTGTTAGAGACTCCGGTTAACCTCAACGAAGCACAAAAAAACCTCCTGTGCCAATTTGCAGAGACGGAAAAAGAACAAAATTCTCCGAGGAAGCGTAGCTTCTTTGATAAGATTAAAGTCTTTTTTTCAAATCCATGAAATGGATTTTTGATTGACTTAAGAGTTCACGTTCTTCTATCATCTCGGCTTTCTTCTATACAGTTCAGGAGACATCGATGTACGCAATTATTGAAACGGGTGGCAAGCAATACAAAGTGGAACAAGGAGACATCATCGATGTCGAGCTGTTCTCTGTGCAAGCCGGAGAGAAAGTAGAATTTAAAAACGTGCTATTTGTGAACAATGCAGGCGCTCTAAAAATGGGCACCCCTCACCTTGCAAATAGTGTCGTAAAAGGGGAATTCCTCGCAGAAGTCAAAGGACCAAAAGAGATCGCCTTTAAATACAAACAACGCAAAC
>JAHFTN010000049.1:0-8958 GCA_023269365.1 Chlamydiota bacterium
AAATACTGCCACTCCCGTCCCCTTCCAATTCAATATCATTGAGAGAAATCCCACTCCCACCCCCACAGACCAACTAAGGAGAGGATTTCTAGAGGTTTGCCCTCGCTTTTCTAAGAAATAATTGGACAAAATCATGGCCCCTAACCCCCCGATAGTGATTCCTAGCATATCTAGTACAACTTCTATGTTTCCAAGGGGGTTGAAACACGCCACCAAGATTCCTATAGCGCCAAGAAACAGTGTACGTCCCAAAGCCCCTCCTCTACTCGACAAAGAATAGGAAGAGGTCAGAGCTGAATAGAGGTTGGCATTATTTGTAACCCATCCCGACATCAGTACAAAACAACTGACCCACGCCATCCACAACCAATTATGATTGCCTTGCAAAACAGTTAAAATCGAGCCACTGCCGGTCACTGCTGAAAGATAGATCCCTGCAGCTTCAATGCAAGGCACAACGAGTCCATAGAGCACTAAGATGCAGAGACGCGCATCTCGAGTGGATTTGGCATGTCTAAAAAAGGTGGGTAAATCGATTACAGCTGCAATGTTTGTCCCAATGACTAAAGAAACTCCTCCGAGCCAAGAAAGGGTCATCAATTCAGCAGAAGGGATAGATCCCGTCGCAGAAGATACGGCATAGAGCAAAGTCAGCCCCAATAGAGGTGCACAAATATTGGACAGCCACTTGATCGCCCCCATCCCCAGACACATCACGCCACTGAGCAAGATCCCCATCCCCAAATTGAGATAAAGAGGAGGGATCCCTTTCCCCAACAGCTGCTCCAGGCCTAAACTCATCACATTCAGCTGAATCCCAAACCATCCCAATACAGAGAGGATCATAAGTCCAGAAAAAAGGGCCCTTCCTCGAGAACCAAAAGAGTAGACGGCATGCTCCACCGTACTCTGAGGACGCTCCACACTCAAAGAAGCTAAGAAAAACCCCATTCCCAATAGGAAGAGGTTTCCCAATCCCATTCCCAATAGCGCGGCATTCCATCCAAACTTCTCATAGATGATCTGCCCTGCCATGATGACGGGGAGGCACATGGCTCCCCCTGATTGAATACTTAAAAGCTGCCACCACGACTGCTTTTTTACTAGTTCATAACTCATGGAGATACTCCTCTATAAAGTTTCTGTGTAACTGCAGCATAGACGTGTTGAATCAAAAATGTCGTAGAATTTGCCTCTGTAAACCCCTCTTTTACGGCTAGGGATTTATAATACTCAAACTCTTCCCTCTCTTCTGCTGGTAATGTCTCAACGCGATTGTCCCCTTCCTTGTTTAGAGGGTATTGTCTGTGATCTGCAGCGCCAGCTAAAGTGACAGCTTCGATGGAAAAAGAGAGAAAACGCTCTTTCCATGCCTCACGAGGCAGAAGAGTCTCCTCGGTAGGAGCACAAGAGACCCCTTCTATAATGACAGAGACCGCTTTAAGCTCTTCAGCATTCGGCTCTACAGCGAAATAACCCTTCCCAGAAGAGCGAAAGAATACACTCTCTTTTCCAACACTCCTATAGTTCTGCTCCTCAATTTTAAAACTGACAACAATGACAAGGGGAATCTGCGCTTCTCTTGCAGAGAGAAGTAGGGTTTTATAGCTCCAGAAGATCGGGATGCTAGGTCCACTGTGAGGACATAAGATGGTGAAGTCATCTGAAGACATTTTCATTAATTCCCCCTCTCCTAACGCCGCTGCCTGGCTTTGCACAAAAGCAACAGAGGCTGTCGCTAAATCGAAACGCAGCTTATCTACAAGTTTTTTAGCAAAACTAAAAGAAACACCGAACTCAGTGAGTCGTTTAGGATTAGATTCCTCGTCTATGCCCCTAAGAGCTAAACTCTCACGCTGCTCCTTTACAGCAGTTAAAATAAAAGACTGCAACAAAAAGAGCCCATCAGCTCCAAAAGTAACATCGCCATTTTGAACTATTATATCCTGCAAAGTGACTCCCTTGAGCATAAGCATTTGCAGAGTCTTAGTATCCAACTTCAATTTCTCTACCTTTTCTATCTTGCTATGCACAAGATCTCCTCTCCAAATGAAGCGAGAAGCTATCATAGCGATTTTAACCGCTCTAATCTGGCAAGCATTTTCTTTTACAAGAGGATCGAACTTCTCAAATGCTCTATTTTGCCAAGCCTCCACAGCTAGCTTGGTGACATGAAGCAGCAAGAGGTACTCGTTCAATCCCTTTTTGCTTAAATCTCCATTTTTCATCGTTGCAGGAGCATAGGGCAATAATTGGCTTAAGCTATACTCCCCTGTTATAGTACTCATAATTCCTCAAAATAATTTTATTAATAATAGTTTTAGTTGAGGTACTGCCCCAACAAAAAAATACATAAGTTGCTGTATGAGAATTAGATAGATTGTTTTTTTTAAAGACAAAAGCCTGCTAAAACAACTACCAAATCAGATACAGTGGGTAACAAAAAGGATAGGGAAAATTAATGGGCTGAACGCCAATGATGACAAAAAGACCGAAGAGATGCAAAAAGAGAAAAGGTGACAGAAAAGTTAACTAAACTAGAAGGCCCCGGCGGCGCTCCTTTACCAAACAAAGTATTCGTCATAAGATCCTCCATAAAAAAAGCAACCAAAGTTATGGTTACTAACGCCATTCTACACAGGGGGACAATTTCAGTTCAATTCTTATTTATTTATATACACAAACAACCTCAAAAATTGGGTTTCCTCAAGGAGTTGTCCTGAATTTGGTCCAGGCGAAGCCGATCCCGAAGCAGCTCAACTCGAATGAGTTGGGCGATACAGATGGGACCAAATTCAGGGCAACTCCTTGAGGAAACCCAACTTTTGAAGTCGAGTTAAGAAGTCCTCTGAATTTAATAAATTATTGATTCAGAGGCAGGGACATAATCTCCCTCGCGCAAAGAGAGCGACTGTTGCATCCAGGGAGAAAAAGTGATCGCATCGACATGAAATCCCGCCTTCTCTATCAGCGAGGGAAGCCCCATTTCCAAAACAGAAAATCTTCCGATCAAAACAGCTGTTTTAATCTTCGAGCAATTCACTAGCCAAATCCTTGGCTAGCTTCCCGTCAGCTGCACTATTCAACTTCATCACGGTCTTCATGACTTGCCCTAGGTCTTTTTTTGTCTTGGCTCCAGATTCTTTGATGGCTTGGATAACAAGGCCTTTTGTCTCTTCAGAAGAAAGCGCTTTGGGCAAGAATTCTTGAATGATCAAAAGTTCGCTTTGCAACTGCTCGGCAATATCTGCGCGATTTACCCCCCGTGCCTGATCGAGAGCTTCTTGGAGACTGCCGAAATAGGTCTTAAAGAGTTTTACTACCTCCGTGTCGGGAAGGTTGCCTCGTGCATCTGCGCTCAAGATCTTGGATTTGAGCATGCGCAACACAGAGAGCCTAACGAGATCTCGGCTTCTCATCGCTTGCTTGATCCCTTCACTGATTTTTTCAATAAGAGCCATATCTCCTCTTTGTTTCCATTTGATTCACCTTCTCTAGGATGAAGTCGGCCCGTTTCTTGGGCGACATTCCCCCTGGCACCTCGATGAAAGATGATGCCGACAGTAGATCGCATAGGTGGCAAATGCCAATCTAGATGCTGCAAGAGCATCTTCTCGACGCACCTCCGTCCTCTCGGGAACGGCGTTTGCATCATAAGGCAATACAAAAAATATTGCCTCATACCGCTGATTGAGATCAATGGGATTTAGAGTCGCATTTAAATTAGCTAGCGTCTCTGTTCCTGCAAGGTGATGCTCCATTGCAAAGGCGTAGCCATCAAAAACGCCCCTGTCCAAAAAGACCCTCCCCTCACGCGAATGGTAAGGGGTCTCCCTCTCAAGGTGCAACTTGACGATATCAAAAGTAAAACCCTCTTCTTTCCAAGGCTCATGCACCCCTGACTTGATCTTGCTCACAATCAAATCTGTGGCCGCCTCGTGCATCACGGGCTCCCCCATTTTTTCAAGTTCTTTCACAATCGAAGTCTTCCCCGAAGAGGGAGCTCCAGTAATCGCATACATCAGTGCAGCAAAATAGAAAGGAAAGCAAATCATAGCTACTCGAAGGGTTATGGGGTTGTATTAGGTAATGCTATAAAAATATTCACTTTTTCCATAGAAAAATTTTGAGATTAATGGAGCATCACGACTGGCAAAGTCTAGTATAAAACTGCACAGCATTCGTCCAAAGAATTTTAGTCGCTATATTCTCATCAAAATTGTCGAGGATAAGCCTGATGTCTTCATCTAAAAAGGGACGAGGAGCACGCGTCGATGGAAGATCGGTTCCAAACATCAGGGCATCTGGATTTATTTTTACAATTTCTTTCAAAGCAAAAAGAGGATCGAAGTCCACTCTTCCAAAACCTGTTGCTTTAACTTTAACCCCTTTTTCTACTAGGGAGAGCAGAGAGGAAAAATCCGCTTTTGATAACCCTAAATGGTCGATACTGAGGAGGGGCAGTTTTAAAAAGGTTTGAGATAAATCGCAAAGCTCTCTTGAATCGATATAAAGTTCGGTGTGCCAACCGGCAATTTCATAAACCCTTTTTGCAAAACACTCCAAGTGTCCAATCTTTTCTAATTTTCCCCGCTTAAAATTAAACCGCACCCCTCTCACCCCACAGAGACTTAAACTTAAGATCTCTTCATCAGAAACCGACAAAGGTAACTGGGTCACTCCTACAAAGGAGGGACCTAACTTTTTAAGAGCAGCGCGAAGGTAGGTCTGATCAAATCCCTGGAAAGATCCTGAAATAACAGCTCCTCCCTTCACATTTAATCCTTTTGTTCTCTCAACATAGTCTTTCACCGTGAATGGAGGGGGAAGGTAAGCGTTATTTGGAATACAGGGGAATTTAGGGTCGATGATATGGAAGTGAGCATCAAATAATTTAAACATCGATTCATCTTATAAAAATGTCTTAATCAACATCCACCCCGCCATCCCACCCATGACAATATCTTCAGAAAGTGTAACCGTAGATAGAGGCACATCTAGAAGGGTTCCCATACAGGCGCAGCGAACATCGAGTCGCCGTCTCAAGGCTACGAGAACTCCGATGGCGTTAATTCCCATGATGAACACAGTAATAGAGTAGGTCGCGATAGGGGCAAAAAAGGAAAGGTAGGCAAGTCCCAGACCCAATTCGATGAAGGGGTAGATGTAGGCGTAGGCAGGAAAGGCTTTTGCAAGCAGGTCATACATCCTAAATCCCGCGACAAACTTAGAGGGGTGGAATAGCTTTAACATAGAGAACTGGCAGAAGAAAAGGCCCATGAAAAGGTGGGGCCAAGAAGTTGTCTTCACGCCATACACCCATGCGCCAGCGCCTAAGGCTGCAACCAAAATAAGGACAAGCAAAGGTCGGTAGCGACTGATTTTTTTCTTCATAAGACTATTCTATTAGAGGGTTTAAAGAACTCACAACCAGCTCATCCCACCCGCTGCCTCCTGTGCTTTTCTCATCTTTTTCACGTGTAAAAACAAGATCGTCTAGCTCAGCAACGACGACCTCAGCTGTGGTATAAACTAAGTTTCCCCTCAGCGTATGTCCCCCAAAAGTTTCCCCTTTTGCATTAGAAACACTTCAGTGAAGATGACGACTTGTATCATTAAAAGTCCCTACGATAGAGACAATTTCAAAAGGCCCTTCTTAAGTGTCCCCTATGAACTTATCCGCAAAGTCGAGTACTCTGCTTTTTAAGTCTTTTCCAGCAGGTTCGCCTGAACCAAATTCAGGGCAACTTCTTGAGGAAAACCCACTTTTGAAGTAGTTTGTGTATACCAAAGTCTTGGAACCCTATTCAAGAGTTTTGTTTAGATGGAC
Organism: Chlamydiota bacterium; assembly: GCA_023269365.1. GTDB lineage: Bacteria > Chlamydiota > Chlamydiia > Chlamydiales > Rhabdochlamydiaceae > CAJCIW01. The sequence goes on from JAHFTN010000049.1 coordinate 5,831, forward strand.
AGGATAGGGAAATTTATTTTTTTGCTTTTTATTCTGTCCATCCTAATATCTTGAGAGAATTGCAACACTCGCTTTGCGGGTCAAAAAACGATGATTTTAGCGGGACCCTTAAGACCCAACAGGGTATGTGGTCCCGCTAAAATCATCGTTTTTTAACCCGCAAAGCGAGTGTTGTAATTCTTTCGGTATCCCTATTATTTTTAACACGCTGTATTCCATGCTAAAATTGTCTAATTTTGAAATGATTCGCCCGATTCACGAGACCGACCAACAAACACTACTTGAGTGGTTTGTAGCAGCTCATGCGCAAGCTGAAAGCAAGAAGGAGATAAAAGATCCCTTGTTTACTGAAGAAGCTTTCAAAGAAAAGCTCTTGCGCGTGGGGTGCAAGCCCGATCGGATTGCAAAACGGGGGCATACCGTACCCGACTACCTCCACAAGGAGTGGGAAAAGATGGAAATCTACAATTTGAAAGCTCACCCAAGCGGGTATGATCTTTCTGTACGCTCTTGCCACTTTGCAAAACAAATCGATCGGGTCTTTGAGGAGTATTATCCGAAAGAGGCTACAGCCCCAAATGATCTCATCCATGTAAGCTGTACAGGATACCTTTCTCCTAGCGGAGCACAAAAAATTGCATCGAAGCGCAACTGGGGGCATCAGACGACGATCACTCACGCCTATCACATGGGCTGCTATGGATCGATCCCTGCGATCCGGATGGCGGGGGGATTTCTTGCCTACGACACCGACAAAACGCGAGCAGATATCGTCCATACAGAACTCTGCTCCATTCACACAGACCCCGCAAACCATAGTTTGGGAGCTCTTGTGGCACAATCCCTTTTTGCCGACGGATTCATCAAATACAGCGCCTCAAAACAAACGCAAGAGCCCCATTTTAGAGTCGTTGCCATCCAAGAGGAGATCATCCCCCATTCCATCGAAGCGATGACCTGGGATGTGGCCCATTGGGGATTTGAGATTTTTCTTTCTAAAGAGGTGCCTGTATTTATTACAAGGGCTCTTCTCCCCTTCTTGGAACGGCTCTCTAAACGGGCGGGAATGGACAAAGAAAGGTTACTTAAATCGGCTCATTTTGCCATCCATCCAGGAGGGCCTAAAATTCTTCTCCAAGTACAAAAGACTCTGGAACTCTTAGACGCTCAGATGCAAGAGAGTTTTACTATTTTAAAGCAGTATGGCAACATGTCTTCTGCGACCTTGCCTCACATTTGGAAGGCCCTTTTAGAAGATCGAAATGTTCCTCATGAAAACCTCGTTGTGAGCCTTGCTTTTGGGCCCGGTTTAAGTATCACAGGCTCTATTATGGAGAAAATATGTGGATCTTGAGTTTAGTTCCCTTCGCGCTCCAGGCACTTGCCATCGCTCTCGATGAGGGAGTCTTTCATGTGAGAAGGGGGCTCCCCCGATGGGAGAGGATCGGTCATCCCCTAGACACCTTAAGCGTCCTTGCCTGTATGGGCTTTGTCCTTTTCATTCCTTTTTCTGTTAAAGCGTTAATTGTATATGGGATTTTGGCGGCGTTTTCCTCTTTTCTGATCACCAAAGATGAGTTTGTACATAAAGAACACTGCACAGCTGCGGAACAATGGCTCCATGCCGTCTTATTCGTACTCCATCCGATGACCCTCATCACAGCGGCCTTTATCTGGCCTGTGACGCAAGGGGTGGAAGTCTCTCCCTGGATTGCCAGCTGGCTCAGCGCTCCGTGCAAGCTCAAATCCTTTTTATACACGCAGTTCATTGCAATGAGCTCTTTCCTTCTCTACCAAATCTTCTTCTGGAACTTCCTATGGAAAAACAAACCACTCAAACATCTCTAAAATCCTCGATCAACAATGCCTTTTATGACGAGCTCCATGAACAATGGTATACACAATCATCCCATCCCATCGCCCTTCTAAGAGCAGAAAATGCCGTACGCAATCCCTGGATTAGCCAAGAGATTCAAAACCGTTTTAAAACTCCCATTACCCTTCTCGATGTCGGCTGCGGGGGAGGCTTACTTACAAATGCTCTTGCAAAAGAGGGACATGCTGTCACGGGCATCGATTTATCCGAGCCGAGTTTATCCATTGCGAAGAAACATGATGCTACGAAAAATACGCAGTACATTAAGGCTGATGCCTATCAGCTCCCTTTCGAAGCTGGGGCATTTGATGTCGTGTGCGCGATGGACATTTTGGAACATGTCGAGCACCCCGCAACCTTGATACAAGAGGCGAGCCGCGTGTTGAAAAGCGGAGGCCTTTTCTTTTTTCACACCTTTAATCGCAACCTCTTTAGTTATTTTTTTGTAATCAAAGGGGTGGAGTGGTGCGTGAAGAACACCCCCAAGCGAATGCATGTCTATTCCCTTTTTATTAAACCGCAAGAGTTGCGCTTACTTTGCGAGAGGCAAGGGCTATATATAGAAACCCTGCGAGGACTCCATCCCCGCTTCTCTTCTTCTTTTTTTCGCCTCCTCCTCACTCGTACGATGCCTCCTGATTTTTCCTTTTGCTTTTCTAAAAACCTGCTCACAGGCTATTGTGGAATTGCTAAAAAACTTTGAGGTCTTATGGCACAGCTTCTCTTGAAAGGAAAACCCGTGACGACAACTGGCAATGTTCCCGCGCTGCATATAAAAGCTCCCGATTTTTCTCTTGTGGACAAAGATCTGAAGACCCGTACTCTGCGCGAGTTCCAGGGGAAGAGGAAACTGCTTGCCACCGTGCCAAGTCTTGACACGAGCACCTGCTCTTTGATGACAAAACACTTTAATGAGTTTGGAAAAAAACACCCCGAGATGCTTCTCCTTACTGTCTCTGCCGACCTTCCCTTTGCTCAAAAGCGATTCTGCGAGACAGAAAGTGTGCACAACATCTTGACACTTTCCATGATGCGCGATAAAGAATTTGGAAAAGCTTACGGAATTCTCATTCAAGATGGAGTGTTGGCAGGCTTACTCGCAAGAGCTGTCTTTGTTCTCGACGAGAAAGATCATATTCTTTACATGGAAATCGTTCCTGAAATCACAACAGAGCCCAATTACCACAAGGCGCTTGAAGCTCTGCAGAAACACTAGGATTTAAAGAAATTTTTATCTGGTTTTGTCGATGTG
>JAHFTN010000049.1:8968-10617 GCA_023269365.1 Chlamydiota bacterium
TTGTATTTTATTAATAGATGGGGTACAATTGCATTACTTAAACTCGACTTTGTACATTTTCGGCCTGAAGGCCGACGTATATTTGTTCTCGGAGGAGTTATTCAAAACAGGAAGGGGTTAAAAACCCCTCCCTGTTTTGAATAATCTTCCAGTTCGATCGTAGATCGAACGTCCGAGGACAAATAGACAAGGCATTCGGGCCGAAAATGTGCAAAGTCGAGTTAAACAAAAGAAATTATGATTTTACAGTTTTTTAAAAAAAAGCCCAAGAAGGCTCTAAAAAAGACTCGAGTGAAGAAAGTGGCAGCTCCCTTGAAAAAGGCTCCCCTTCCCTCCCAAACAACTCCATCTCCTAAACCACTGAAAACCAACAAGGTGATTACGGCAGAAGGGTGGCGCCGCCTGATGATGAAAAAGTAGAAATCCCTTCCGATTTTCAAGACATTTTGATATGCTCTGAAGCCCTTACAAGGAGCTGTCATGTTATCTATCAATCTCAAAGGAAAAAAAGCGTTTATTGCCGGCATCGGAGACGATCAGGGGTATGGTTGGGCGATTGCCAAGGCGCTCGCAGAGGCGGGCGCAGAAATCCTCATCGGAACATGGACCCCCATTCTTAAAATTTTTACTCAATCCTGGAGTATGGGCAAATTTGACGAGTCGCGCCTTCTTTCGAATGGGAAAAAGATGGAATACTTGAAGGTCTATGCCTTAGATGCAGCCTTTGATAACCCCGAAGATGTGCCCCAAGAGATTTTCAACAATAAGCGGTACCAAGATGCGTCTGAGTACACCATTTCCGAGGTGGCAAAGGCAGTGGAGCGGGATTTTGGGAAAATCGATATTCTAATCCACGCTTTAGCCAACGGCCCTGAGGTGAAAAAGCCCCTTTTAGAAACCTCTAGAAAGGGGTATCTAGCAGCGCTTAGTGCTTCTAGCTATTCTTTTGTCAGTTTGCTGCAACATTTCGGTCCTGTAATGTCTGAGGGAGGCGCTACGATCTCCTTAACCTACATCGCTTCAGAAAAAGCCGTTCCCGGCTACGGGGGCGGCATGAGCTCTGCTAAAGCGGCGCTAGAGAGCGATACGCGCATGCTCAGCTTCGAGGCGGGGCGCAAGTGGGGCCTTCGCATCAATACGATTTCAGCAGGGCCACTACGTTCTCGAGCTGCAAGGGCAATTGGTTTTATCGACACGATGATCGAGTATTCGAAAGCCAATGCGCCTCTCATCAAAGATATGACAGCAGAAGAGGTGGGGAATGCAGCGGCTTTCTTATGCTCTCCTCTTGCCTCTGCCATCACGGGCACCACCCTCTATGTCGACAACGGGATGCACGCAATGGGTCTTGCCCTAGACAGCGCAGCGCTTAACTCAGCAGCTGGGGTGTAAATAGGGAAGGGGAAAAATAACAAGATGAGGGAATTGCAAAACTCGCTTTGCGGGTCCAAAAACGCCCTTTTGACCCAGGACACCTGCAAAGTCTTTCAAGACTAACCTTGCAAATTTAAGAAAAATAACAAGATATTAGGGCCTGTCGTCAATTAAGCCACACGACTGAAGCCGCAAGATATACAGCGGACAAGAAATTTCTGGCTGTTTTGTCATAGCGTGTAGCAATTGCTCGATACTGTTTAAGTCTAGCAAAA
>JAHFTN010000050.1 GCA_023269365.1 Chlamydiota bacterium
CGATCTGAAGGGAATCGCCGTGCGCACAGGGCAGCTATGTGCTCAGCCGACGCTTGCTCATTTTCAGCTTGCCACGACAGCGCGTATCTCCTTTGCAGTGCACACGACCCTAGCGGAGATAGACGTTTTTATTGGAGCTTTAAAAGAAGCGATTTTGTTACTTCGCCCAGCTTTGTCCTACTAATAGTTATGAAAATATTAACTTGTCTCGGACTGTTCTGTTTCAGTCTGTGCCTTGCTTCTGCGACTCCCTTGCCGCAAGAGCCCCCCTTTGTAACGTGCTACTTAATGGGGCAGCTGGGCAATCAACTCTTCCAGGTGGCAACCACACTTGCCTACGCATGGGATTATGGTGCAGTGCCCCTATTTCCCCGATTAAATGATGCAGATTACCGCTTGAGGGAAAATAGGGACCAGTTTTTCTTTAGGCTCAATGCTTCTTCGCTCCCTCGCCCCCATGCCTCTTTTTTTCAAGGGGCTCTGGATTGTGGGGTAGAGAACGCAGAGAAGATCCCCTTTCAAAGGGATCTGTTGCTCTATGGGGGATTTCAGTCGTGGAAGCTGTTTGCCCACCACAAAGATGAGTTGCTAGAGGTATTTGCCCCTTCTGAAGAAGTAGGCGCCCATCTCAAGGAGCGTTATTCCCTTTTGCTAGAAGAAAAAAATACGGTAGCAGTGCACGTGCGCACGTTCAACTCATGGCTTCACCACTCCAAGCGACACCCCTTCTTGGGACTTGAATACTATGCAAAGGCGATGGCCCTATTTCCTGCGGAGGCAATTTTCGTTATTTTTTCTGATCGGATCGGGTGGTGCAAAAGATATTTCCCTCTTTTGGGAAGGCGGTGCATTTTCATTGAGGGAAATACGGCAGTGCAAGACTTTCATCTCATGGCGAGCCTGAAGCATCAGATCATCGGGAACTCCTCCTTTTCTTGGTGGGCGGCATATCTCAATCGCAATCCCCATAAGATCGTCGTAGCACCTACCTCGCTGATGCATCCCGACCTTAACCCGTTCCCCATGACGCAGCCCAACGACTTTTATCTGCCTGAGTGGATCCTTGTAAGCCCCGATTACAGGGCTCCTTACCCCAGAGATATGACCTGGTACGACACTACCACATCTCTCGACGGAAACTAAAAATCCATTCTCATGGAAGCTGTCCAGCCTTGGAGGGTTAGGTCGCCTGGGTTGCTTGTGAAGCTCCCCCTTTGGCGCAGGCCTGTAAATGTGGAAAAGCGGTTTTGGCTAAAGTAGACATGCTGTTCCCAGCCGAGTTGCAATCCCAGGTGGAAGCGGTCTTTAAAGAAGAGGTGGTCCCACGCGAGGCCCGCCTGCAAATCTAAAATAGGCTGAGAGATACGGTAGGTGTTGTCGACATGCGCAAAGAGGGTGGTATTGCTCGGGTCTTCTGTAGGGCTGTCTACATGGGTGTCTGTCACAGGGTGAAATCCGTAAAGGATCGCAGCGGCTAAGTTTCCAAAGAGACTCCACCCCCCTCCCAAGCTCCACTGAGTATCTACTCCGCCGGCAAGGCCAAGGCCCCACCAATGGTCTTTGGCTTTAACAGAGGTATCTGTGGAAGGGAAGACATTGAGAACCTCATAAAAGTTGCGCATCGATTGTTGGATCCAGTTAGAGCGGATCCCTCCATGGGGACGCAGGGTGAGGTAGGAACTGACGAAGAATTCGCGGCCCAAATCGAGATCGAGCTGGTTGAGATTTAAATGCCAAGACGAGGTCATCGCAGAGGCGTATTGATTATTTTCATCAAAGACGGGGGCAAAGGGCATGACGGGAGTGGGGTAAATAGCCACGCCTTCTCCCGTACTAATGTGCTTATGGCCATGATCTGTAAAACGCAGATAGGTCAGCTTAAGATCCCATTTATCATGGCCTATGTTATAGCCGCAGCCGACGCGAAATCCCCAGCTCCAATCTCCGTGTAGAGTGGTGATGTGTGCATCGTTGAGCCTTTTAAAAGAAGTGACTGTCGGATCGCTTTGTACAACAGCGGTATTCAGTCCATTGACGCGCGCTGTCCAGTAGAGCAGATCTCCAAAGAGAAATAAATCGGTCCCCTGTCTCACTTCCGATCGCCCTGAGGGGTTTACATTTTTTTCAAGGGTGCTAATGCGAGTATCTAATGAAGCCTCGTCTGCATGAAGCAGTGCGATCCCACTGAGTAGTGTTAAAAATAAGACGCGTCGCATAAGTTCCTCCAAAATAGGGAATTTAAAAAAAAGAAAAAGCCCGAAGTTCCCTTATAAGAGAACTTCGGGCTTGATTTCAAGATAAAATTTTCAGCCGTTTTCTTGATTAGAAATCAAAGCGTGCTGAAAAGGTATACCCTTGCATCGTCAAGTCCCCTTGGTTGCTTACAAACACGCCAGGATTGTTGGTGCTTGTGAACAGAGGGAACTGGTTTTGGCTAAAGTAGACATGGTGTTCCCATCCCAACTGAAGGCCTATGTGGAAACGGTCGTTGCAGAACATCGTGTTCCAGCGTATCCCTGCTTGGAAATCCAAGATAGGGTGAGAGATGCGGTAGGCGTTGCCCAGGTTTGCATACGTAGTTTCTACGTCTGTGCTGATCACTTCGTTATCTTGTTTGTCATGTATTTGGTGAAAACCGTAAACAATCGCAGCGCCTGCATTGCCAAAGAGACTCCAGCCGTTGCCTAAGCCCCACTGAGTGTCTAAGCCGCCAGCAAGACCAAGACCCCACCAATGGTCTTTTAATTTAGTTTCCGCATCTTGAAGATTAGAAGCATCCAGTTCGTCGTAGTCATTGCTAAAAACCTGATGGATCCAATCTGTTCTCAATCCCATGTGAGGGCGAAGAGTCAACCATTTGCTGACGAAGAACTCACGGCCGAGATCTAGGTCGAGCTGGTTGAGGTTAAAGCTCCAATAGCCATGGGCTTTGTCTGCAGATTGATTCGTTGTTGTATAAATAGGGTTGTTAGGCATCACTTGAGTTGCATAGACAGCTCCTGCAGATCCAGAATGTACTGTTTTATGCGATGTGTCTGTGTAGCGAAGCCATGTGAGTTTTATATCCCAGCCATCATGCATTGTGTTGTAGCCAAGGCCTGTGCGGAATCCCCAGTTCCATTTGCCACGAAGACTTTTTACATGCGCATCATCCAATGTGCCAGCGCCTGAGGTGTCATCTTGTTTCACAGCGACATTCATCCCATTTTGGTGAGCATTCCAGTAGAGGAGATCAGCGAAGATAAACAGGTCTGCTCCATCTCTCACTTGAGGACGTCCTTGAGGATTAATCATCCCGCTGGCGCCTTTTCTTTGCTCAAGGGCGCTTACGCGATTTTCTAGATTGCGCGTTTGCGCATTGTCTGAATCAGCACTGACAACGCTTGAAAAAGAGACAAGCGATGTGAGAGCGAGTGGTAATACGTGTTTCCAATTAAATTGCATAAAGATCCCCTTAAAAATTTGGACCGTTAAAAGTTCAACTCGCACCTAACACAATTCAAGTGTTAAGTGAACTCGAGGTGGTTCAAGCATGCTCTACATCAAGTAGACAAACTTGACCATCCAGTCATATTTGATTTTGTACAAGATTTCCCCAATAAGACACAACTAGTTTTTTTTGCACAAGAGATCAGAAGCCTAGGAAATGGGTGATCTTGTTGAGATCTCCTAGCCAGATTACGGTTTGTTTTTGAAGTTGCTGTAAGATAAAGAACCAGGCAAGAGCGAGGATTCCCAATCCCACGAGCGACTTTAGAGACATCCCCAAAAAAGCGATTTGGACTTGTGGAGCGAGACGGTTGGCGATTCCTAAAAACATCTCTGTCATTAAAATAGCCAAAAGGGAGGGAGCAGAGAGTTGAATTCCGACCGCCATCACTTTGTTAACACAGCTCCATACCATCTCCCAAAAGGGATGATGAAAAGAGAAAAATTGCGCAGGCAGCCATCGATCGGCAGGAAGGAGCGTATAGGTGTCGAATAGGGCATTAAAAAAATAAAAGGGGCCATCGATCTGATAGAAGATGACGATCAATACAAAATTGTAGAGAAGGCCGAGATCAGAAGCTTGAGATTGCATCGTCGGATCTTGAACTTGCAGAGAAGAAGAGCCGCGCAAAAAATCGATTGTGACTCCTGCAGATTGCGCCATGTAAAAAGGGATCGATACAAAAACCCCCAAAATAAATCCGATGAAGAGCTCTTTAAAGCAGAGTAAGATGAAGTCTGTGTTAAAGACGATATTTGCATCTGTCGTGAGGGCAATGTGAGGCAAGAAGATGACAGTCAGCGCAAGCAGGAGGCCCATTTTCACTGCCGAAGGGGTCCTAGCTCCAAAGAAAGGAGCCATGACAACAGAGGGAGCGATACGCATCATAGCAAGCGCCGATAAGGCGAGCATGCTCGTCGGGGCATAATTGCTTAAAGACAAGAAAAAAGAGAGGTAGGAATCGGTTTTTGACATCTCTTAAGAGGCCCATTTAGGAAAATTGGTAAGGATATTAAGTGTAAATTGCATAATCTGAGCAGAGAGCCATCCTCCCATGTAAAACAAGACTAAAATAACGGAGAAGAGTTTCACCATAAAAGAGAGGGTCTGTTCTTGAATTTGCGTTGCGGCTTGAAAGATCGCCACCATAAGACCTAGGAGCGTGCTAATGAGGATAGGAGGCCCCGATAGCAGCAAAATCAATAACAGGGCTTGATATGAGAGCTGATAAATCTCTGTAGAGTACATAAACCATCCTTTTTAGCGGAATGAAAGCACAAGCCCTTGAATGATCAAGGTCCATCCATCCACCATGACAATAAGCAACAACTTAAGGGGCAGCGCAATTGTCAAGGGGGATAACATCATCATTCCCATCGCAAGTAAAATATTGGATGTCACAAGGTCAATGACGAAAAAGGGGAGGTAGATCAAGACCCCAATTTCAAAGGCGGCTTTGAGCTGAGAGGTAATGAAAGCGGGGATGAGGACGATGAAATCGTTGGGCTTTAGGTCGGCTCTGTAGTCAGCGGGAAAGGAGCGGTAGGCGAGCTGATAAAAACTTGTCATGTGCTTTCCACTTGTATTTCTTTGCAAGAATCCTCTTAGAGGTTCTTTACTTACATCCATGATAGCTACAATGTAAGCAGCGCTCTCTCCAGAGAAGAGTTCTGTAGGAGGCGTTGTCTTTCTAAACTCTTCGCTCGCCTTATACATCGATAACATTGTGGGAAACATCACATACACAGTCATCAATAGGGCGATCCCTGTGAGCACGGCATTAGGGGGAGATTGTTGGACGCCCAGAGCATTGCGCAGTAAGGAGAGGACGATGACGATTTTAATGTAAGAGGTGAGGAGCATGATCGCAAAAGGCAAAAGAGCCATGGCAGTAATGGCAGAGACCTGATCGATCATGGATGGAGAAGTGTTCATGGGGACTAGTCCGTGCGCATTTTCTGTCAGGGCAGAGGGAGGGGTTTCTGCAGCATACGCCGAGGTAGCAAGACAGAGCCCTAGCGCCACCAAAAAGAAAAAACACATCAATTGTCGCATAGAAAAACCCTGCTGTCGTTGAATCTGCATACAAATGTATGCTATTTGGGAAATTTTCCTTAAAGGAAAAAGACATGGCCTCCCAAAGATTTCGGCTCGATGAACCTATCCGCAAAATCAAGTGCTCTGATTTTTAAAGGATTTTTCTGTAGGTTTCCGAGCCGCTTCGCAGGACATACTTGAATATGTAGGTCAAGAAGCAGCTTGGGAACTTGCTGGAAAAGACTTAAAAAGCAGAGTGCTCGACTTTGCGAATAGGTTCTGGAGCCCTGTGGCGCTGTTGTTTTTTTTGTTTAGAACAGGGGTTCTGTACGCGAAAAATCACAACACGCTGCACGAAGTGGATCCCCAAACAACTTCAAGAAGGGGTTTTTGTCAGCGTCGTCAGCCACTAAATTTGAGCTCTTGAATTGTTTAACTCATTTGAGCTTAACAACTTACGACATTATACTTATTAATTGCATAAAATAGCACAATTAACTTTAATTATAATTAAAGTTAATGTTATAATAGTAATTAACTTTTAATTATTATGGTGCATTTATGTCTTTATCTGATTTAAACTCCTCAGTATTAAATAAAGCCTTATTTTCCGATTGCTCAAGGGACGATGGTTCTCCCGGGCATTCCTCAAGGGTAAGTACCCCGCCTAGACCTAAATCTCCTTTCGAAGCAAAAAACGCTTTGTTAAAGCAAAGGGGGTTGTCTTTCTACATACAGGTTGTGCGGGATAAAGCGGCGGGGATTGTTAAAAAATGTGGAGAGGTGGGAAGCGTTTTTCTATTTGGAGCGCCTAGAAAAAAACCTTCTGCTGAGGTGTTATTACAGTCTCAGATCTATGTGTGCATAGAGGGAATAAAAGAGGCTCTGTCTGCCTTAAAAAGGTATTGTCTCCCTTCTAAAGAAGAAAGAGTGCTTGCTACGGGGAAGACTCTAGAGACGATTAAGGAAGCTCTTTTTTCCTCGATTTTGGATAGAGTGAATTTTGCACGAGAGTCTATTGAGAATTTTACAAAGTTAGAGACGTGCAAACCCCTTATTTTCAGTCTAGGTTTTGAAATGAAAGTAAATCTGAGTGTAATAGAAGAACTTATAAAATTAGTTTTTAGTAATAAAGAGGTTTCTGAAGATCTTGTATTGAAAAGTGCAGACTTCTATTTAAAAAAGGTTGATAAGGGGCTTGGAAAACTTAAAAAGGCTTTTTACGTCGACCTTCAGGCTGAAAATGTACAAAGTCGAGTTTAAGTTTTCATGTACTTTTCAAAGGCAGCTTCCATAGAGCGCCACTGGTTTTCAATCGTGGCATTAATAATGCCACTTTCTGTTTCAATAATACAGCCTCCCTGAGCTATGTCGCTGCGCTCCACGATGGCAAGCGTTTGCACTTGCTCGAGGATTTCTTTAATTTTGCCCCTTTGAAGTTCTAAAAGCTCTTTATCCGCCTTGTTAACGTAGAGTGTGAAGCGCTGATTTTGCACTGCGGGAGCAATGGCTTGAATGACGATGTCTACGATGGTTTCTGGAGCGAGGCTGAGCTGTTCTGCCACAATTTTCTTAGCGGCCTTCAGGGCTAGGGGGAGGATCTGTCTTTGTAGATCCATACGAATCAGGTGGAGCTGTTTGTCGAAGTGGATAAGGTGGGTGTTGAAATTCTCTAGCCCTTCTTTAAACCCTTCTTCGTGGGCGGTTTTTTTAAGGGCTTCACATTCGATGTAGGTTTGTGCTTTATAGAGCTCTGCTTCCTCTTGTGCTTTGCGTACAATTGCGTGCGCTTCTAGAAGTTCACTAAACTCTTTGGCGGGGATGATTTTTTTTTCATTAGAAGGGTAGATAGGGTGTTTATTAATAAAAGAGAAAAGAGTCATAGATGTGTACGCAATTAGAGGGGTTTAAACGCATTAATGAGTTCAACGACCTGTTCTTTCAATACAGAGCAGGCCTTGGGGTGATCGAGAGGGGTACATAGCTTGAGAAGGAGCTGTCCTTTGCCGATCTCTAGGCGGTGTGCAACATGCCATGCTAAGCTGCCTTGGTCAGGGTAGAGGGCTTTTGCAATTCGGTTAATCCCTCGCTGTGTGAGCATGGCACTTAACAGCTCTAAATCCCCTTTCCAGTTTTGTAACCCTATTTTTTTAAACGAGATCGGCTCTTTTTTATGAAGCAGCGTCTTTAAAAAGGAGGTTTGTGCTTTTGTGAGGAGAGAGTAGATGCTTTTGAGTTTTGTAGTATCGATGATCTGGCGGATTTCGACAGAAAGGTCGTGCATGCTCAAGAGGTCGATAAGGGAAAGGAGTTCTTCCCCTGTTAAATCGAGGAGGTGATTGATCGGGTCGGGAGGCAGGCAATAAATGGGAGAGGGCTCTTCTTTTGCAATCCAGGTCAGTAAAATATGTTTGAGGTAGGTTTTTCCTTGAGGAGAGAGGGAGGGGAGCGCATTAGATAAGAGGAGCGATTGCTTAAGTCCCCTCACCTGAGCGGGGGCAAGGGAAGCTAAAAATAGCTTGATCTCCCTTTCTGGAAGGGTTCTTAAAAAGGGAGAAAACCAGGAATAGTGGATAGGGTCTAACTCTTCTTTGGCAAGGACTGCTTCTAGAGGCACGGCAGCAGAAGCTTGAATTTCTTCCAATAAATCGGGTTGGAGGGCATTTGCAAGGGCGCCTTGATCAAGGGAGGAGGCAGCTTTTAGGAAAGAGTGCCATAAGATGAGGGCGTTCTTGTTCATACGTCGCTACGGTTTATTCTCTTCTGGGGGCTCCTGAGAAGGGGGTTGATCTTGCAGGGGGGTGGGGTGGAAAAGAGACTTAAAACCGCCCCGTTTCTTTAAAAGGGGATAGAATTTCCACAACATCCAAACGGAGATAAGGGCGAGTAGGATGCCCCCTGTCATGAGAAGGAAGAAGAGGAAGCGAAACTTACTTGCAGAGCTTTTGCTCATGACGATAGACCAGATGCTGACGTACTCCTTAGAGCCTCCTTCTAAAGACTCTGAGGAAGGGGTCAAAGAAAGATCCGTGAAGCGAGAGCGGTCTGAGATGACGGTGACATCGTTGAGGTCGAGCCCCGCAACGCTTCCAGAAACGAGACGTTTGATTTTGATGATGAGGTGGCTGTTGGGATCATCCAGAATACCTTGATGTTTAACGTAGACGGCAGCTGTAATTTTTTTGGGAGCTTCTTGGGGCCCCCCCGGCATCACAAGGGTACTTGATTCGGTAGGGAAGGAGAGCTGGACGTCTGCGTCGATGACTCCATCGATTTTGCGGATCATATTCGCAATCTGTTCCGCAAGGCCCGCTTGGTAGCGGATCGTCTCTTGCTTATCAGAATTCATCAGGCCAGAATTAGAAAATAGCTCGAGTAGTGTTGTTCCCTTTTTACGAGGAAGCCCGTTTTGATTTAAAATGGCCATCGCGTCAGTGGCTTTTCCCGCCTCTACAATGATCCCGTATTTAGTCCCCCCTTCAGGGCCCCCAGGAGCAACACTAGTTACTGCGACCTTATCGGAAGCGATCCCCTTGCTTGCTAAGAAGACGACGATCTCATTGGCCTCTCGTTCATTGACGTCGCTGATAATGACCATGTTATGTTCACAACCCACGAGAAAAAGCAAGGAGATGACAAGGAGGAATGTGCGGAGGAAAGAGAGCTTTTTCAGGGGAAGAGCTGTTAAATGCATGGTGATTTTATAAGGGGTTATAAAGAGAGCGCCGATCCTTTACTTATAACAGGTTTAAAGCCCCTTCGTCAAACAGAAAATTAGGAACCTATCCCAGTAAACGAAAAGTAGGCTTTTTGACCCTTTTTCCGCAGGTTCGAGAGTCACTTCTTGGTCTACTTATTTAAGTATGTCCTTCGAAGTGACTCTCGAACCTGCGGAAAAAACCCTCAAAAATCCTTAGTTTTCGCTTACTGGGATAGGTTCAGGGGCGCTTCGTGTACAGCCAAGCAGGTCCATTGCCAAATTTCCTACATAGGTAGTCTTTTACGCCACAAAGGGCAGCCTTATTTTTAAGTAGGTTGAACTCTTTTTTTTCTATAACCTCTATCGACTTAAACCTTTTAACAACCCACAATTGCAGCGTTTTAAGTGCCCGTATTTTTAACATATGTAAAATGTCTGGAATTAAGATGCGCACATAGAGGCTTAACCGTTCTCGAAAGGAGCAGTTTCTCTCAATCCATAGGAGGCGGTTGCGCCACCAAAAGTAGGTGGAGTGGGGCTTGCCTCCCACAAACGAGGCAGAGACTTTGTGCCAGATGTGGGCCTGCGGGCAGGTCAGGATTGTAAATCCTTCCCTTTTCGCTCTGAAGCAAAAGTCAGATTCTTCCCAGATGAGAAAAAATCGTTTTTCTAGAAGTCCTATGGTCTCAATCACTTGCCTCTTAATCATAAAAGCGGTCCCGCAGACGTAATCGAGCTCTTCTGGGCTTTCTTTTATGGGGTATTTTTCTCTTAACCCTACCAAAGTGAAAGTCCCTGTCTTTTTGTCCCACATTCCTCCCAAATGGTCTAATGTGTCTGGCGGGTCGAAGAGAAAGATCTTCGCTCCTAAAACTCCTGCTTTGGGGTAAAGGGCAAATATCTCGATAAAACGTTCCAGAAGGTCTTGAGCTACAAGGGTGTCATTATTTAAGAGGAGGATGTATTCGGCTCCTCTTTGCAGGGCGATGTGTATCCCGACATTATTCCCTTCTGCAAAACCCAGATTCACTTTGTTCTGTACAAGTAAGTGTTGCGGAAAGCGCTGCTCGATGGCCTCAACAGACCCATCTGTAGAGCCATTGTCAATGACAATGACCTCTTTTTGGGAATAAGAGAGATGTTGAAGCGATTCTAGGCAAGCGAGAGTGTCTGCCCTGCCGTTCCAGTTTAAAAGAAGGATTACAATTTTAGGAGGGGACATGAGCGCCGTACAAAAGTTTTAGAGCTGCAGTATACACCTCTTCGACCCCGATTTGCAATAGGCAGAAGGGCTCTTGACAACGTTTCTTCAAGCAGGGGGTGCAGGTCGGCTTTTTCGAAAGAGCAGCTCCGAGTGGGGTAAAGTAG
>JAHFTN010000051.1 GCA_023269365.1 Chlamydiota bacterium
TAGCTGTGCCCAGGGTGAGTGTGCGAGAGGCATCGATGATGACAGCTCCCGAACCGGTCATGTCCCCAATAGTTTGTGAAGCTACAGAAATTTGTAATGTTCCAGAACTCCCTATAGAGACATTTTTCCCATTGGGCAAAGCATTTGCAATCCCCGTCTGTACTGTTCCTGTCGTAATCGTTGTTCCTGAATCATACGTATTAGCCCCACCGAGGATCAATGTCCCTACGCCCGTCTTGGTGAAGGACCCCCCCACTCCAGATAGGACTCCGCTTAAAGTACTCGACCCCGCAGAAGAAACATCGATCGTCTCAGCTCCTCCAAAGACAACTCCATTGGAAACCGTTAGCCCTGGAGTTAAACTCAACACTGTAGCATCTGCCATCGTAAGAGATGCTGACCCAAGGGCGTTGTTACTCGCTAAGGCAAGGGTTCCCAAACTTAGCGTCGTGCCGGTATTATAAGTATTTATTCCAGATAGGGAAAGAGTCCCCGCCCCTGTTTTTGTAAAAGAGCCCCCTACCCCAGAGAGGATCCCACTCAACGTTGAGCTGCTACTTGTGCCGACAACAAGGGTTTCAGCTCCGGCAAAAGCGACCTTATTTACGACTGTTAGGGCATCTCCCAAGGCGAATGTGGCGCCCGCTGCCATACTCAGCGTTCCAGCTCCTAAGGCACTGCTGTGAGTGACTGCCAACGTCCCTGCATTCAGCGAGGTCCCAGCTGTATAAGTGTTAGTTCCCGTTAAAGACAAAGTGTTGCTTCCCGTTTTCGTGAGAACAGCGAACCCTCCATCGGAGATGACTCCAGAGAGAGTGCCAGAAGCGGTTGTGACATCGACGATGGCTCCTGTTGTGAGCAGGCTGAGGGGATTAACAGCGGTGACAGCAGATGTAAATGCAAGAGTGGTCCCCGCTGTCATGGTCAAGGTGTTAGTCCCCAAAGCTGTTGCATTGCCTAAGCCTATAGTTCCAACTTGAAGCAAGGTCCCTGCTGTATAGGTGTTAGCCCCAGAGAGTGTCAGCGTTCCACTTCCTACCTTAATAAGACCCCCTGCGCTACTTATTGTCCCTGAAAATGTAGTTGAATTTGCTGTCCCAAGAGTGAGTGTAAGAGCGGTATCTAAAACAACACTACCAGACCCTGAAAGATCCCCCACAGTTTGAGAAGCGACAGAAATTTGCAAAGCTCCTGGGCTTGTAACCGTTATGTTTCCTGTAGAAGGCAATGCACTGGCAACCCCTGTAACCACATTCCCTGAGTTGATAATTGTGTCTGTATAAGTATTAGAGGCAGTTAATGTTAAAGTATTTGTACTGATGCCAGTGACGGTAAGAGCTGAACCACTAATGACTCCAGAAAAAGTCCCCGAGAATCCCGAGACATCGATATTGGCCCCAGGAGCAGATAAAGTGGTTGCATTGGGCACTGTTTTTGCAGCAGCAAACTTCAGAGTCGTCCCCGCAGACATCGCTAATGAACCCGTTCCTAAACATGTGTTTGATCCTATAGCAATCGTTCCTTCATTAAGCGTTGTGCCTCCTGAATAGGTGTTTGTTCCCGACATCCCTAGCGTTCCTGGCCCTATTTTTATAAGACCCCCAGATCCAGATCCAGATACAGTCGCCGTGAATTGCAATCCAATCGGAGCAGAGCTGCTGCTGACACTAACATTCATCGACGCTCCGACAAAGCTAACTCGTGTATTAATGGTTGCCGTCCCTACAGAACCATTAAAAGTGATGCCACCTCCTGTTACTCGCAGCGAAGTGTTTCCTCCTGATGATGAATTAGAAATGAAAGAAGAATCTCCAAGAGTGAGCGCGGTAGTTGTTGCTCCTTGAATAAAAAGAGATCTCGCGCCGCTCACCGTCAGCGTTGCTGCGCTTAGAGTAACCGTCTTTACAGATAGAGTAGTTACTGCTGAATCTGTAGCATTTAAAACGATCGCATCATCAGCAGCGCCGGGAAACGTGGCCCCTCCATCGCTACTTGTCCAATGTAGACTGGAATTCCAAAGGGTCCCAGTAGATGTTGTCGTATAAGTGAATCCCGTTAAAAGCAATAAGGATGGCACGATTAATAAATCAATTGTTTTTTTATGCACAAATCTTCTCTCAATGGCATTGTTTCATTAATCGATAATTTAGAAGAAATAGGATCTAAGAGCTCACGGGTCATTTTATCGATACATTCTGGCTCTTCAATCTCAACCTGAGAGGAGACAATCCCGATCTCTTTAAATTTGCGCGCGGTGACAAGCACTCGCGTTTCCAAAGAACCTATCCCCTTATTGTAAGAATCTACAGCGGAAGAGAGACTCCTGCCCATTTTTAAAAAATGGGAATTCATGTCGCTAATCCGTTTATAGAGATCTTGCCCAAGCTCATGAAGCTTTTCGACATGACGACTTAAATTCTCTTGTTTCCAACCGTATGACACCGCCCTTAGAAGAGCGATGAGTGTCGTGGGAGTTGCGATAATGACATTGTTCTCTGCTCCCACTTCAATTAAAGAAGGATCCGATTCGAGCGCAGCGCTAAAGAATGTCTCCGCAGGAAGGAATAGGACGACAAATTCTGGAGTCGGCAGAAACCGTTCCCAGTACGCTTTTTTACTCAATGCCATCACATGGGTACGCACCTGCCTCGCATGACTAAGGAAAGCTTGGGATCTCACCTCATCACTTTCTGCATGGATCGCTTCGAGATAGGCCTCTAGAGGTACTTTCGCATCGATGACTACTTGCCTGCCTCCTGGAAGTTTTACGATGAGATCGGGCCTTTGTCTCTCTTCTTGAGATTGCTCAAAAAAATCGCAGTGGTTGAGCATCCCGGCAAGTTCCACAACTCTACGAAGCTGGATCTCTCCCCAACGCCCTCGAGCAAGAGGGGTGCGCAGCGCTTTTACGAGGTTAGAGGTCTCATTCTTAAGCTGCTTTTCACTCTCAAAAAGAGCGCGCATCTGCTCTTTAATCGATTCTTGATCCCCTTTTCTCTCCTTCTCAATCTGCCGTATCCCCGTATCGAGCTTTTGTAAAGACTCTTTCATCGGCGCAATCATCTCAGTAATTGCCACTTGCCTCTTATCTAAATCCCCCTTAGCTCCTTCTTGAAATTTTTCTAACGAAGCCTTTGCCAAATCGAGAAAAGAGCGGTTGTTCTTTTCTAAAGCCTCCGAAGAGAGAGCGCTGAAGGCGTTTTTAAATTGGGCTTCTGCCTGTTGGAGAAGTTGGACTTTTTCATCGAGGATCAATGTTTGCGTATAGAGAGAGGAACACTGCTGTTCTTTGTGTACAAGAAGCCCTTCTAAGTGAGGGATTTTTTGGTTTATCTCTTGAGAAAATGATAACTTAAGAGCTAGCTCCTTTGCCTTATCTCTCTCCCTCATCCATAATATGACGCCAAGAAGAGTCGTTCCACACGCCACCCAAAACATCTGCTATTCATCCTCTTGATCAGGTTCATAATCTTCTAGCGTCCTGGATTTCTTTCCCGCAATCAAACGGATGAGCGATAAGACCCAAGCGACGAGAATATAACCCCATGTCACAATAAACAACATCTGAGGCAAGAAATACAGCACCCCATAAATGATAAATATAGCAAGAATCACGGTGAGAAAGACGAGCAAAAAAGAGGGAAGACGCACGTGAAGTGCCTTGGCGCTAGGAAACTTCCAACGGCTCACCATAAAATAGCCGAGCAGAATCATCACAGAAGAAAGCGTAATTGCCTTTGTCTCAAGAGAACAAGTAAAAAGCATTTCAAATAAAGGGGAAGAAAAGAGGAGATTGACAGACACCGCCGCAAGAGCCGCTGCCGGGATCGGAAGACCTGTGAAGTGTTTTTTCTGCTCTGTCAGCAGATCTGTATCCCCCTTGGCTTCCTTTTTTTTCACGTTGTAGCGCACCAACCGAAGCACTCCGCAAAGGGAATAGAGCATACAGCCAAGCATGGCATAGAAAGAAAGCCCAGAACCCGGTTCCAAAGAAAGGGATTTAAGGAGGAGGACGGAGGGCGCAACACCAAAAGAGACGGCATCTGCTAAAGAATCAAAAACCATCCCGAATTCACTCTCTGCACGAATCGCTCTTGCTACAGCGCCATCGAGAAGATCTGCAAAAGCCGATACAAGCAAAAGGAGGGCGCAGACATTGAGAACTCCAAATAACCCAGGGCCCGCTTCCACCATGTTCACTTTAAAAATCACAAAAAGACCACAAGAAAGTGCAAATGCAGTGATCATATTGGGGATCAAATAAATCTGTCTCATAACTTTCCTTATGTCTTCCTTTTTTGCGGCAGCTTCACGTCTAAAGCTTAGAAGTTTTAGACGTGAAGCTGCCGCCATCAATGAATACAAATCTAGACTGTATCAAAAGCAGGCGGATTTTTACACCAAAAAAAAACGGAGAAGCTTTTCTAATTCCTTCATTTTTTGCCTCTTATGATTTGTAAAAAAATATTTTAAAGCGACTGCGTTTTTTTGTGGACAATTAGCATTCAGCTACAATATATAGTGTGTACAGAAAGGCAAAGCCACAAGATGTGGTATCTAGAGCTCTACCTTAATAATAGGAGATATAAATTCATGGCGCGCAAAAACCCCTCTACTCCCTCCCTCTCCACAGCAGAGATTTCCTCTGCTGTCAAAACAGAACAAAATATCGTACAAAAAATGCAGCGCTTCACTGTAGTGAAACGCAACGGAAGCCTTGTCCCTTTTCGACAAGAGAGGATCATTCATGCTCTAGAATTTGCCTTCAGAGACACTAGAAAAATCTCCAAAGAGCAGCCGCTCACTGAGGATCTCATCCAGACGATTGAAGAAATCACAGACCTCGTCTTAACAGATCTATATAGGCTGATTTCCAAAGGAGCATCTCTCACCGTAGAAGGGATTCAAGATCAGGTAGAGATCTGTTTGATGAAAGCGGGGCATCACGACGTCGCAAGAGACTACATCATCTATAGAGATCAACATAAGGCAGTGAGAGAAGATTCCCCTCTTAATTTGAAAGTAATCCGCTCCGATGGCTCCACCGTCCGCTTTAATCCGATGAAAATTGCAGCGGCCATTGAAGAGGCTTTTTTACGCACGCAACAAGAAGAGGGGCCTGTTGGGGAGGGGGCTGTCGATTCGATCAATGTGCTCACTCAAAAAGTGGTGGCTCGCATCGTCTCTGTAGCAAAAAACAAGATGCCGCTTACCTCCTCTTTAATCGATGATGAAACAGAAGAGCTTCTTATGAAGGAAGGGTTTTTTAGCGTGGCTAAAAAATTCATTCTCCACAGAGCCTCTCTTGAAGGAGAGATCCTTCCGGCAATACAAGAACTTCCGACCCAAGAGGCGCGCCATTTCTCTATTGTCGATGATAAAGGGTCCACGCGTAAACTTACAGACACCCAGTTACTCAATCGCTTGAAATTTGCCTGCCGAGGCTTAGAAAGCCTAACCTCTTCTGAAGAGTTATTAGAATCTGTGATCTCCAACTTCTACGAGGGGATCAAAGAGAGTGAAGTGGACCTTGCGACCATCATGGCTGCGCGCGCTAAGATTGAAGTGGAGCCGGCTTATTCCCAGATCGCCTCTCGCCTGCTCTTAGATGTCCTATATAGGGAAGCTATGGGGATCGCCGCTTCCGATCCTTCTCTAGAGTCGATCCACCGCAACTACTTTAAAAAATACATCAAACATGCGATCCAAGTAGGGCGTGTCAGCCCTGAACTTTTGAACTTCGATCTCGACAAGCTAGCAAAGACGATGCAGATCCAGAGGGATGATCAGTTTTCCTACCTGGGGCTACAAACCCTCTATGACCGCTACTTCTTGCACCACGAACAGCGCCGCATCGAGACACCCCAGGTCTTCTGGATGCGCGTCGCTATGGGGCTTGCTCTAAATGAGAAAGAAAAGCGTAATGAAAAAGCAATCGAGTTCTATCACCTCCTTTCCCAGTTCCTCTTCTGCTCTGGAACACCTACCCTATTTAACTCGGGGACAAACCACTCGCAGCTCAGCTCCTGCTACCTCTCCACCATCATGGATGACCTCTCCCACATCTTCAAGGTGGTCTCTGACGATGCACAACTCTCCAAATGGGCAGGCGGGATCGGCAACGACTGGACGAACGTGCGAGCGACGGGCGCTACGATCAAGGGAACGAATGGAAAGAGCCAGGGGGTGATCCCCTTCCTAAAAGTGGCCAATGACACCGCTGTCGCTGTCAATCAGTGCTTTGATCCGGATACCCGCGTCTTTACAGCAACAGGCGTACAGCCGATTGCCAACGTCTCCGTTGGAGATTTAGTACTAGGGATTAGCGGTCAATACCATAAAGTCACGCGCAAATTTATCTATAATCAGCGCGATCCCATGGTAGCAGTCGACATTAAGCATGCCATCGACCCTGTCCGTGTCACCACAGCGCACCCTTTCTATGCCATCCAAGGGGTTCCTATGGAACAAGCCAACAAACGCACTTTGGAGTGGCTCGCTAAAGGAAAAGTCAAATCCGCTTGGGTGGAAGCAAGTCAACTTAAGGCAGGCGACTATGTTGCCCAAGTGATCCCTAAAGAAGTGATCTCCGTTCCGGGACTGACCGAAGAGGATGCCCTCCTTTATGGGATCCTACTTGGAGATGGTCATCTGAGTAAAGAAGGCGCACAATGGGGAGTTTCTGGAAACCCGAAAGCGGATCAACACCTGACGTTTGTCAAACGTTATTTAGAGCAGCGTCACATTCATTTTTGGGAGACAAGCCGAGGCTCTACTTATGTACAGATCCACTGGGCCTCAGGGCGAGGGGCTGTGCGGGATGCGACCACAGGTCGGATCTGCTCAGCAGGAGCACCTACCCTGCCATTTGATTATGATGACATCTATGATAGCGAGCATCAAAAACGGATCTCTCCTCGTTTAGCTCACTTGCCCAAACCGCAGGCACTTGCTTTACTGCAAGGATTGATTGAGACCGATGGGAACCTATCAAGAGGCAAGGAGATCACTTTCTGTAACTCCTCTCTCCATCTAGTGGAAGGAGTGCGCTACCAGTGTTTGCGCTTGTCTGTCCCCACCGCAGGCAATTGCAGAGTACGACAAAATGATCACGTAGGCTTCAGATCGGATGGATCGGAAGCGATTTTCCAAGGGTCGAGCATTTCCTACGATCTTCGTATCCCCGCTTTCCCTGAGTTGGCAGAGAGATTGGGCTGTCCCGCTTTAACCAAACACAATTGGTTAGTGACTAAAGGGTTTGTCTGGAGCCGCGTGCGCTCTGTGACTCCCACGGAAAAGACAGTAGCCGTCTGTGATTTTGAAGTAGAAGATGATGAATCCTATATGGTGACAGCAGGGCTTGCTCACAATGGAGGAAAACGTAAGGGGGCGATGTGCGCCTATCTAGAGACGTGGCACCTCGACGTGGAGGATTTTCTCGAATTGCGCAAAAATACGGGCGATGAGAGGCGGCGTACCCACGATATGAATACTGCCAATTGGATCCCCGACCTCTTCATGAAAAGGGTGGATACAAACGGCACCTGGACCCTATTTAGCCCTAGCGACGTACCCGACCTGCACGACCTCTATGGACAAGCCTTTGAAAAACGCTATACTGAATATGAAAAGCAAGCAGACGAAGGAAAACTCAAACTCTTTAAGAGAATCGAAGCGCTCCAGCTCTGGAGAAAGATGTTAAGCATGCTCTTTGAGACGGGGCACCCTTGGATCACCTTCAAAGACCCTTCCAATATCCGCTCTCCCCAAGACCATAAAGGGGTTGTCCACAGCTCTAATCTCTGTACAGAGATCTTGTTAAATACCTCTAAAGAGGAAACTGCCGTTTGTAACCTAGGGTCGATCAACTTGATGGAGCACGTCACAGAAAAGGGGATCGATGAGAAAAAACTCTCTTCCACCATCCGGACAGCTGTGCGGATGCTCGATAACGTCGTAGATATCAATTTCTATCCCACGCAAGAGGCGCAAACAGCCAACTTGCGCCATCGCCCTGTCGGCTTGGGAATTATGGGCTTTCAAGATGCCCTTTACATCATGAATATCAGCTATGCTAGCCATGAGGCGATCGCCTTTGCGGATAACTGTATGGAGATGATCTCCTACTATGCCATTTTGGCCTCTTCAGAGCTCGCGAAGGAGCGGGGCACCTATGAGAGCTATAAAGGATCGAAATGGGATCGGGGTTTACTCCCCCTAGACACGATCGCTCTTCTCAAAAAAGAAAGAGGAGGCTCCTTGGAGATGGATACAGGTAGCACAATGGACTGGTCTATCGTGAGGGAATCTGTGAAAAAATATGGGATGCGCAATAGTAATATGATGGCCATTGCCCCGACTGCCACCATCTCCAATATCACCAATTGCACCCAGTCGATCGAGCCGATGTATAAACACCTCTTTGTGAAATCCA
This sequence comes from Chlamydiota bacterium, assembly GCA_023269365.1. Taxonomy (GTDB): domain Bacteria; phylum Chlamydiota; class Chlamydiia; order Chlamydiales; family Rhabdochlamydiaceae; genus CAJCIW01. Next base: position 8,435 of record JAHFTN010000051.1, read on the forward strand.
ATCTCTCCGGGGAATTCACCATCCCCAACGTCTTTTTGGTCAACTGCCTCAAGAAATTGGGTCTCTGGGATCAGCAGATGCTCGACGATCTCAAGTACTTTGACGGCTCGATTTCAGAAATTCAGCGAATCCCAGAAGAGGTCAAGCGTCTCTTTTTAACCGCTTTTGAGATCGATCCCGAGTGGACGATCGAGTGCACAAGCCGGCGGCAGAAATGGATCGACATGGGGATCTCTTACAACCTCTACATGGCAGAGCCTAGCGGCAAGAAGCTTCACCAGATGTATATGCTCGCCTGGAAGAGCGGCCTTAAAACCACTTACTATCTGCGTACTCTTTCTGCTACGACGATTGAAAAATCGACAACCGACACCAATACGCGAGGATTACAGCCTCGCTGGATGAAAAATAAATCCGCCTCGAGTAACATCCTTATCGATAGAGAACCAGAAAAACCGATCGCTTGCAACCTAGCTGAAGGGTGTGAGAGCTGCCAATAAAAAAGGAATAAAACTATGAAAGATCAACGCGTCGATGTCTCCAAAAAAAGACTAATTAACTGCAACCAAGTCGATGTCAACCAACTCATGCCCTTGAAATACAAGTGGGCGTGGGAGCACTACATCAATGGCTGTGCCAACCACTGGATGCCCACAGAAGTGCCGATGGGAAAAGATATTGAACTGTGGAAATCGGATCTTTTGAGTGCCGATGAGCGGCGTGTCATCATGCGCAATTTAGGGTTCTTTAGCACAGCAGAGAGCCTTGTGGGCAATAACATCGTGCTTGCGATCTTCAAACACCTCACCAACCCCGAGGTGCGCCAGTATCTCTTGAGACAAGCCTTCGAAGAGGCGATCCACACTCACACCTTCTTATACATCGTAGAATCGCTCAACCTCGATCAGGGGGAAGTATTTAACATGTATAACGAGATCAACACCATCCACGAGAAAGATGCCTTTGAGATGGAGCTGACCTCCGACATCCTAAAGCCCGATTTCGATATGAGCAAGCAAGAGAACAAACAGAAATTCTTAGAGAACCTGATCGGCTACTACATCATCATGGAAGGGATCTTCTTCTATAGCGGCTTTGTAATGATCCTCTCCTTCCATCGTCAAAACAAGATGACAGGCATTGGAGAGCAGTTCCAATACATCTTGCGCGATGAGACGATCCACCTCAACTTCGGCATCGACCTGATCAACGGGATCAAGGAAGAAAACCCCGAGCTCTGGTCTACCTCATTCCAAGAATACATCGTAGAAAAAATCAAGGCTGCCGTCGAACTGGAGATCAAATACGCCCACGACTGCCTGCCCAAAGGGATCCTAGGACTCACTGCCCCCATGTTCCGCGAGTATGTCCAATACATTGCGGATCGCAGACTCGAGCGGATCGGCCTCAAAGCCCTCTACCGCTCCAAAAACCCGTTCCCCTGGATGAGCGAGACCATTGACCTTGGCAAAGAGAAAAACTTCTTTGAAACCCGGGTGACAGAGTACCAGTCCTCCGCAGCCCTCACCTGGTAACAACAAGAGAAAGAGGAAAAATAACAAGATATTAAGATGGACAGGATGGGGAAATTTATTTTTTGCTTTTTATCCTGTCCATCCTAATATCTTGTTATTTTTCCCCTAACTGGACTTTAGCCATTCGGAAAATTAGTTCACGTTTATTTTGTAACAGACTTTGTCGGGGGTTTATCACCCCCCGCACCCCCGTGCCACATTATTGGCGCATGTGTTTGCCGGCACTTGAGGCGCCGCGGCAAACACATGCACCAATAATGCATTCTTAAAAAACTTCAAGCCCCCTCGGAAAGTTCATTTATCAACGAAGCAACCTTTTCTGGGAAAATCCTCTAGACAAAGCCCTTCAAATTCCCAGCCTAGTTTCTGCCTCGTTGAACCCAGGAAAGCTACAATTCTTTAACAGTGAACAATTTGCAATTATTTTTGTAGGATCTAAATGCAAGATGTCGACAGCAGCTCCCGCTAGAAAAAAATCCCCTTGAAGATTGAGGGATTTTGCGAAAAATTTTTCGTAAACCCCCATTTTTTGGGCTTAAAAAATAAGCAATTTTTGTCCGGTCTCTCTGTACACGACAATT
>JAHFTN010000122.1 GCA_023269365.1 Chlamydiota bacterium
CAGTATCGAGCAATTGCTACACGCTATGACAAAACAGCCAGAAATTTCTTGTCCGCTGTATATCTTGCGGCTTCAGTCGTGTGGCTTAATTGACGACAGGCCCTAGGATGGACAGGATAAGAAGCAAAAAAATAAATTTCCTCATCCTGTCCATCCTAATATCTTGTGATTTTTCTTCTTGATTTTTTTAGGCAAGAAATTTTGTCCAGTACAGCAGAGGGGGCCAAATTCAGTGGCTAGACGACACTGAGGAAAACCCACGTTTGAAGTTGTTTGGGTCTATCAAGGAGTGTCTTGGAACAGCGAGCAAAAAAAAGAAGTCGACCGTTTGTTCCAAGACAAAGATGAGGGGTAATTCACAAATTAATTATAAATTGCCCAAATCAATTTCAAGTGATATAAGGAAAGAAAAAGATGAGGGGTTTACATGTTTAAAAAATTTAACACAACTGCAGCAGAAACCCCCTCCCTTCACGACCGCCCCACGAATCCCTTTGCCTCCGACCTCATGAATGCCCTAGATGTCTCCGCCCATGAAGAACCTGAAACTACGATCGCAGAGGGGATTACCATTAAGGGCTCGATTGAATTCAAAAAAATACTGCGCATCGATGGCGTTTTTGAAGGAGAGCTCATCTCTTCTGGAAAACTCGTCATAGGCCCCACCGGCGTTGTCAAAGCCGACATCGCCCTCGAAGAGGCCTTTATTTCAGGCCGGGTTGAGGGAAATATCACCGTCACCTCACGCCTTTGCCTCCGCGGCAGAGCCTCTATCCAAGGGGATATCCAAGCACCCCTACTCAGCATCGACGAAGGGGTCTCCCTTAAGGGCAGCCTCACCGTCGCTCAAGCCCCAATCCCCGAAGAAGGGCTCGACGACACCGACCACTACCACAGCGACAATTAAATATTTTATTTATCGATTAATTTCAAAACTTGTTTCTGTTTACAAATAAACATCTCTAGTTTATAACATATATTAAAATAAACAAGGGGATATTATTTATGAATGGCATTAATAACCTAACCCATTTCGCTTTAAGTGGGGCAGAGACCCACCACAAAGGAATTGAAGTCACTCCCCTTGTCAGCACAGTGTATGCAGTAGCAGCCCTTATTTTCAAAGGAGCGATTGGGCTACATAGAGGAGAAGAAGCAAAACAAGCTTTCATAAAAAAATACCACCTGACAGCAATTAACGACACTTCAGTTCCCCGCCTTATTCTCACCCTGATTCCCCTCATTGGGAATCTCGTCAATAAAATCATTCACATCATTGATAACAGAAAGACAGCCTCACAAATGGCATTAAGGACAGAAGAAAGTACGCAGACAAGAAAAAACGTAGTGTCCGTGAATATAAGAGAGATCCCTAAGAAACAACTGCGCAATAAAGGGAACGGCTACTTCTTCTTACAAGGGTATGAATTGCAGGCAATATGCACAGATGAGAACGGTGAGATCCCTAATACTACTAGACAGTTTTTTTCGAAGCCAGAAGATAAAATAGAAACGACATACAACATCTTAATAAGCCAGGGATTTGACAAAAGGAATATCACAATAAACTCCTAAGGTTCTGAATACGTTTCCCCACCGCCATTCTGACCAGGCCTGGATAATCTCCTGGCCTTTTTTATTTTTGGGCTTTTATTTCGATTCTATCGAGACATGGCCAATACATGAGGGTATCCTGAATTTAAGAAAGAATTTTATTCTTGCCCTTTTCGGCATCTTTGAAGTCAGTTTTTTTCAGCCATGTGGCTCACACATTGTCTTCAAAAACCGACTTCAAAGCTGCTCAAAAATCATCAAAAATAAAATAGTTTCTTAAATTCAAGATGCCCTCATCCCCCGCCATTTCTCCTGAGAATTCATGAATCCTTTAGCCTCATTTTTTATTTAATAAGCGGTGAAACAAAGTACACACAATTGCGCCGGGAAATGGTTCTGCAGCAGCTCGCCTGCACTACGCAGCCTCGCGTCCTCTAGAAAGGGGGCGATAAGCAGGAGCGTGCGGTCAGCAAGCGGCTCTTTCCTTCTCGATTTCAAGCAATACCGTGAGCGAAACTCCCCTTGGATGAGGAAATGGGACAGATCGAAGCGGGAGTGGAATGCTCGTACGACGGGCACGGAAAAAAGGCGGGCCACTTCGCTTGCAAGCAAAAAGTTGCCATCAAAGCCGTGCTTATATTTATTTCCAAAAGAAACGGGTAGAGGGATGACGAGGTCGGGAAGGAGCATCTTTTGCTCTAGCCACTGGTAGACCATGAGAGCTGCCATAGGAGCGATACATTCCCGTTGGCCTTGGGAAAAGTTGTGAAGTAAGGTGGCGGCGGGGCCGATGTTTTCCGTGGCGGCAAGCTGACGGCGGATGACGACGGGCCGATGGATACACCGCTCACAGCGCCCCTTTTCTAACTCTGCAAAGCAGGTCCAGCAGCGCTGATGGATCGGGGCAAGAGAAAGTTGCTCTAGACACGTGGAACAAAGCAGTGGAGGAATACGGGGGAGTTTATCCTCGCAATGCAGACACTGGGGCGGAAAGAGAGCATTTAACAAACAATGTTTAAAACTGCAGGCCATAGCGCGGTTTATCAAGAGTGCCTCGGATGGTAAGGGTGAAGGGCTCTAGGATTTTAAAGACGACATCTTGCTGCACCTTCAGATCGATATGCACCTCTCCTTTGAGATCGATATAGGAGAGTTTTTTGGAGGGAGCGAGATAAAAAGTGGAGCGCTCAGCTTCACTAAAAGAGTGATCCAAAGAGAGGAGATAGAATTTATCCCCTCGCAGTTCCATCTGGAATTCCCCTTGCACAGGCGTTAAAACGCTTAAATCTAGTCCCAACTTTTTAATCATTTCTAAGGGAAGATCGAAAAGGGAGGTTTCTTTTTTAAATTGGTTGGAGAAAAAAAGGTGTCCTGTGCCCTCCAGCGTGGAGAGGTCGTTGAGGTGGGCTCTGATGTCGCTTAGAGTAAATTGCTCGATCCTAAAGGGTTTTAGGCTAGTTTGCGAGATGTCGGTCTTGCGTAGCGCACTGGGTTGGAGCTTTTGTGCAAGGAGTTGGGGGATGTAGAGATCCCAAACGAGGCCTTCTTTGTGACACTCGATTTTTTTGATGCCTAAAGTGCCCGCTGCATCATCGATTTTGAGATTCGAGAGAAGAAATTTGTGGGG
>JAHFTN010000052.1 GCA_023269365.1 Chlamydiota bacterium
ATCCGCTACAAGCTCTATTTTGCTTGCACGTCACTTCACTTCTGATGTTAAGAAAATCCTCCCAGCTGCCCTAAGACAACTGGCGCTAGATCAATCACGTTGACCTTGTTTCCTCGAGTTTTCACTCAAAGAAAGCAAGAACATACAGAATACAAGAGATTTTCAGCAAACATTTTCTGAAGATTTTTTGTTTCATAGGAGAAAGGCTTAAAAAATCCACCGTTGCCACTGGCCGTACTGCCCCAAAACCTTGCCTCTTGGCCAGGAAAGAAGAACTACCAAACCGCCTACCACTAAGGCATTGACCCTTTCTAGAGCAAAAGCTTCCTCTGTAAAGCTAGCTGTAAAGATAAGAATTAATCCAAAGAGGATGTGCAAAAAACGCCCCGCGCGAAAAACCTCTGAGCAAGCAATGATAGAGGTGGCCACAATAAGGGGCCCCACGATGTAACTTGCCGAGGCAATGGTCCCATAAGCATTTAAATAAGAAGGGCTTATAATTAGCCATACCCCCAAAATTACGCAGCCCGCTAAAGAGGCAGGAAGGCTCCAGCCTCCCTTCTCTTGCTGTTTTTTAGGCTGGGTAAATTCCTTTAAATCTGTTCCTTTCCAAAATAGGGGCCAAAGGGGGTAGCCCCGTTTTTTTGCTTGAGACAAGAGTTGATAAACTGCCACGAGTTCTGGAGCTGTAAGCACAATCATCACCAACATACAAACGGCAGTAGCTAAACACCAAAAACACCAGGCTCCCACAATAACAGGCTGTGAAATAATTAATATAATACTAACCACTCCGACGGGAATCACTAACAAGCCAAAGGCTGTAGCGAGCCAAGGCATGCGAAGCCATCGCCGAGATCCCCCCTGCCATCCTAAAATAAATTCTAGCGTGTAGCAGACAGAGCCTAGCCCTGCATCAGAAACGGGGAATGCTTTAGAAATCGTTGAAGTGATCACTCTTAGCGTCCCTTCTGGAAATACAGGGTCTACAATCGTATTAATATAACCCAATTGAAATGCAGCCATGTAGCGCGAAAAAAACCAAGCTAGAAGCGCTAGCCCTACGGTGGGGACCCGATGACTCCAAGAAGAAGGATTTAGAGACCAGCCCAGAGGCTCATCGATCCCATCTACTGATATTTTTTTATTTAATAAAAAGGAAAAGATCAGGGCAATGACCCCAACCAATGTATCGTTAAGGTACATGAGTGCATCGGGCGCCCAAAATACAAGAGGAGCTAGTTGCAACCACAGGCCAACAAAAGCAATGCTCCAAGAAGCAAAAATCCGTTTTTCATTTAAGGAAAGCCATCCGAGCAAAATCAGTAATATCCCAGAAATCCTATCACTTAATTCCATTGCAAGTGACAAATAGCCTAGTGTAACAGGAATCGCAATAAGCCAAAGACCCAAGGCAATGGTAAGAAAAGCACAACTCTTTCTGAGATTCATGATGCCCCCATGCGAGCAAGACCTCGAGGCGCTTTTAATTTATTCTCATCGTACCACATCACTGGGTCTTCTTTGAGCTCTTTTGCCCAATGAGAAATCACTTTATCGACACGGTGTTTAGGCACCCATCCCAACTGCTTTTTTGCTTTGGAGATATCTAGCTCATAATGATCATCTGCAAGGTCGATCATCCAAGGTTTAATAAACCCTGATTTCACAAAAGGCAAGTACTCTAGACATAGAGCTCCCATTTTAGCAAGGGGCTTGGGAACACTCCAAGTTTTCCACTCTTTTCCAAAGAGGGTTCGTTGCATTTGTCTTTGGAGCTGATCATAGCTAAATGTGATATCTTCTCCGATGAGCAGTGTGAGCTCAGAGGGAAGCGTTTTTCTTTTCTGGACACACAGCCCCAAAGCCTGAATGAGATCGTCCATATGCACAAAAGAAGCGCCATGCGTCACATCCCCAGCAAATACATGCGATTCAAGTTGGTTTTCAAAGACCCTCTGCATCTGGTTAGACAGGGGGATCGAGTGGCAGTCATCATCGTAAACTCCTGCGATGCGCAAATTTACAATCGGCACACCTCCCCTTTCTTCATGAAGAAGCGCCTCTGTCTGCACTTTGGATAAGGGATAACCCCATGTGGGCTCTACAGAACTGTCCTCTGTAATTTTCTTCCCGGGCTGTGTCGGCTTGTGTACGAGCATCGTCGAGGAGAAAATAAATTGCTCCACATCGAATTTTTTAAGGCCCTCTAAAAGTCTGTGCGTCCCTTGGACTGTAATCTTATCATAATTAGAACTCGTAGGAGAAGCAAAGCTGTAATATGCGGCCAGATGGATCACAGAGGCGATCTTATTCCCATAATTCTCTCTTAAGTGCTCTAATCCCTGCTTCACGCTGTGATCTGTTGCTATATCAACTGCGACAAATTCCACTCCGGGAAGATGCCCGATAAGCGCTACGTCAAATCCCACAATATCAAAATCTTTTGCAAAATACTCTGCCGCCTTAAACCCAATTCTTCCACATGCTCCCGTGATGAGAATCACCTCTTTTCCCTGTCCCATATCGACCTCCTTTTAAAAATTCCACTTTATAACATTTGGGAAATTTTGCAAGATCTAGATATTAGAGAGGGAATTGCAAAGCTCGCTTTGCGGGTCAAAAAACGATGATTTTAGCGCAGGTTCGGATTGTAAAGGGACCACATAATCTGTTGGGCCTTAGAGATTTCTCTGAAATCCAAACCTGCGCTAAAAGGGTGTTTTTGGACCCCAAATGGAGTTTTACAATTTCCTCTAGATACAATTGGAGGTCTCCATGAAAAAAATGTTTTGTTTTATTGCTGGGCTAACAGTTTTTGCTCTACATCCCCTTTGTGCCGATGGAATGAGTCCTGAAGAAGAGGCTTTCCTCGCAGGGAAAGAATTTTTTCCTCCTCCTCCTGCAACACTTCCGGGAGAAACCGATGAGACACAAGAGCCGGTGGGGCCTCCTGATATGCCGCAAGACTCTACTTCCCCGGCACAGCAGGTCCCTCCCGCGCAACCGGAAGGGGAAGAGATGGCGCCAGCTCCGTCTACCCCGCAACAACCCCCTGCAATAAAGAGAAATACCCCATGAAATTCCTTTGGATCCTTCTTCTTTTTTCTTATGTAGAAGCAAAAGAACAGCTAACGCCTAGCCCGGACCAGGCGTTAGACATGCTTTTGGAGGGCAATGCCCACTTCGTCAAAGGAGAGATCACCCACTGTTCTTACATTACAGAAGCAAAAGACGCTTTACTTGAAAATCAAACCCCCTTTGCAGCCATCGTAGGCTGTTCAGATTCAAGGGTTCCTCCAGAGCTTATTTTCGATCGAGGCCTTGGAGAGCTCTTTGTCGTGAGAGATGCGGGCAATGTGATTGGCCCCATAGAGATGGATAGCGTAGAATTTGCTGTCGCCAAGCTCAAAGTCCCCTTAGTCGTCGTGATAGGGCACCAAAATTGCAGCGCTGTAAAAGCTGCCCTCCTTGGCAAAGATCATGTCCCGGAACTGGACCAAATTCTTCCGCTCATTGAAGCAGCGCTCAAGCCCTGTAAAATGCATACAGGGGACAAGTTAGTCAGAGCGGTTGAATGTAACGTTCGCAAAGGGGTGGAAACACTTAAAGCCTCTCCCACAATTGCTCCCTTTCTCGCTAAAAAAACAGTGAAGATTGTAGGCGCCTACTTCGACATCTCTTCTGGAAAGGTCTCACTATTAGACCTCGGGCAGGGGAACTGAGTCTGTGAGCTGCTCTGTTGTCGTCATCTTCTTGAATTGTTTGCCCAAAGAGAAGACGGAAAAGATCCAAGCTAGAAGCACTCCAAATAGGATCACGGCGACGTAGGGGGTAGATAACGCCACACTTCCCAAGAGGATAATGAATCCTTGGTACGACAAAGACGATCCAGATTTGCCTATTCCAGAGCCCAACCCGTCAATGGCCGCCTTTCCTTTTAATTTGGCTTCAGCATCAAGAGGAAGGAAGGCGAGTTCCTTTGTCGCATCAAATACAGAATATTTACTAGCCTTGCTCATGCAATTTTGCATCGAACCACAGTAGACGGTCATCGCAAAGGGAGTCAGCCCAAATAAGGTGGAAGCAAGGGCTGTTAAAACATCTCCACAAAATAGAAAGGAGAAAAAACCGATCGCAAGAACCGTCATAACAAAGGGAGTAATCATGGCCGTAAAGGTCCATCCCAACCGAGTAACCATCAAAGAGAAAAACACCCCTCCCATCGTCGCTAAGATCCCGATGCCTATCGTAATTTTATTCATATGTTCAAGCATTTCGTTGGGGTCTAAGAAAAACTGCTTCAACTGCTCTTTCCAGAGGACGTCTGTAAAATTAATACTAATATTATAGCCGAGCACAATGATAGCCAAGGGAACTAGATAACGGGAATGTAAAATATAACGAATACTCTCCCTTAAAGACAGGCGCCTTTGTGTAGAAACCGATAAAACCCCCTCGTCAGAGGCTAGCCTTTCTTCCTTTCCAATCACATTGCGATTAATCCAATAATAAACTCCCATGGAGGCAATCCCAAGACAAGTAACTAAAACAATAAGTTGACAGATTGTATGAGTCCAGTGATCTGAAATAGAAGAGAGAAAAGGGAAAGAGATCACATGAGTAAAAAGTAGCGCTAAGCTACCCCCCATGATGGGAGCGAGATTGGAACCAATATTTAAAATACCGTAGGTGCGTTTGGCCTCATTGACCTTTGTAAAATCGTTGGCAAATCCCCAGTAGAGTAAAGAGAGGACCATCACGGCCCACAGTTCAGAAATCACATAAAACGAGGTAAAAGTCCAGTTGCGCACAAGAGCGATAAAACCCTTAAAACCCGTTGGTAACACAGAAGTGAGCCAAGAGCCCAATTGATCCAAATGCAATTTCTCACTCTGAGGGTATAAATAAAAAGCAAACAGCAGGAAATAAGAGATAAAACAAGAAATCAGGATATAAAAAACTTTCTCCTTGGAGAAGTAGCGCCTAAGCCTCGTATACACCCAGGTGGCAATAAATACCCCTGGTAACATCCCCCATACCTTGATAAAGGGGATCACCTCTGCTCCTGAGTGTTTAGCCGTTAAAATCAAGGCATCTTTTAAATTGCGAATGATCCCGTAGGCAACACACAATAAGAATAAAAGAAAGAGCATCGCAAGAACTTTTTTGACCTCTATCCTATGGATAGGCCAAAATACCGAGCGAAATAAGCCGAACTGGTTGTTGCTATCTTTATCCATAACCTCAAAAGACCAAAATCCAAATCCGTCACTCTACAGTAACCGTGCTTTTCCCTTCAACTCTATTTTTAGAGGGAACTCGCAAAACTCCATTTGGGGTCCAAAAGCGCCCTTGCTTAGTGCAGGTTCGGATTTTAGCAGCCCCCTAAGGTCCAACAGGTTATGTGGCCTCTGCTCAAATCCGAACCTGCGCTAAAATCATCACTTTTTGGCCCACAAAGCGAGTTTTGCGAGTTCCCTCAATATATTAATACACAAAGGGGATCAGGCGAAAGGGAACCCGTTTGCAATATTCATTCCAATCCTGCCCATATTTCATAGCACACCTACGCTCTTGGCGATAGGCTCTATCCAAAAGGAGTAAAATTAAAAATGTGAGATAGAAATAGGGCATATAGTAACCAAACAAGGCGGGCATACTCCAAAAAAACGCAGCTAAAATCTCTGGAAGATAGTGAAAGTGCCTAGAGACCCCCCACCACCCAGAAACTAAAAGCAAACTCTGGCGCTCCTCTCCCCATTCCGTCTTGTAATTGGCAAAAATCAATTCCGGCTTTCTCTTCCAAATCATACACTGTCCGTTATTTCCTCGAACGCGCTGCCTCTGTCGATCTGCTAGATAGTTGATGAAAATGCAAGCGATCCCACTCAACAGGATGACAAGGAATAATAAGGGCCCTAAGCGATAGGGATGGTTAACAAGAAAGAGCGCAGGGGAAGTGTAGACAGCTGGAACCCAGACCATACATCCCCAACAGAGGCAAAAGCCGGCGCGATCGTGCATGATGTCCATCGACTGTAAAAAACCCTGTTCCCATACAAAAAATTTGATCACGAAAAGCAACTGCAAAGCCACCGCAATTAACATCGAATTTGCAAGGCCATATAGCTCGTATTGCTTTGCTGCAAATGAGATGAGAATGAGCCCCCAAGAGATCATCCCAAAGCGGCAATTTGTAAACATTTTAATATCCCATCCCCACAGACGCGGATGTAGTTCCATCCCCCAAAAATAATCAAAAATCACGCCTCCCGTCGTCCCCGAATCTATTGTAGAGGGTTTGTATCGCCCCTTAAAATAAAGAAAAAGGCAAAATACCAAACTAAATAAATTAAGAGTTCCTAGCAATCCCCCCAAATGATCGTAGATAATCCCCGGAGAAAATAAACCTAACCCCAACGATCCTAACAAAAACAAGCCCACAGTGAATAAAAAAGACATCATCCCATTTGCTTTATACATAGGGGTATTACCCTTTGGGGTCATGGGCCCTTGAATTTTTTTGCCTGGTAAAATCTTCATAAGCACTAATTCCACACCTACAAATAGCGCCAACATTTTCCAAGCAGGAACCGTTCCAAAAAATACAGGCTTCCAAATCGCATAAATCGTAGAAAACACCCCCTGCTGCGCAAAAAGAGCATATAAATTGCGTACAGAGCCCTCTAAAAACACATTGGTATACCAAACCAACATAACAAGGGGTGGACATAGAATAATAAGGAGCAAAGGCCCCGCGCAGCGCCTCCCCCAATGGATCGCTCGATCGAATCGTGAAGATGGCATGGCTTCCCCCTTTCTTTCCCTTAGCTGGACTTTAGCCATTGGGGGGCGGCAAGTTCGCAAGATAAAGCTTCCTGGCTCTATTGGCTTTATTAATGGTCAGCTTGAATAAGCCCCCATTAATAAAAGGGCCTCGTAAGAGGCCCGTGCCAATAGAACCAGGAGGCTTTAGACGCTTTAATTGCCTCCACCAATGGCTAAAGTCTAGCTTAAGAAATCAACTCCTTACAGGAATAGGGAATTGAAACTTTTTTTTCCACTAAAATAGCTTCTGACTGGACTTTAGTCATTGAGGGCGGCAAGTTCGCGAGATAAAGCCTCCTGGTTCTATTGGCTTTATTAATGGTCGGTTTGAATAAGCCCCCATTAATAAAAGGGCCTCGTAAGAGGCCCGTGCCAATAGAACTAGGAGTCTTTAGCCGCAAAATTGCCTCCCCCAATGACTAAAGTCCAGTCAGAAAAATACAAATGGAAAAAAAACTAGGAATTGAATATGCTACTTCGGTTTGTTCTTAAATATTGAGACCCCCATGCCAGGACCCCATAACCCCCCACTCCACGCTCTCATCTTCTTGGGTCCTCCAGGAACGGGAAAAGGCACCCAAGCAAAACTCCTCCATCAACAGTTTCATCTCCCCCATGTTTCAACAGGGGATTTATTAAGAGAACATATTCAACAAAGCTCAGAGTTGGGGAAATTAGCAAAAACGTATATGAATCAAGGACAACTCGTTCCCGATCCTCTGATTTTAAAAATGCTCTTTGAGCGCCTCTCTAAAAGCGACTGCTCAAAAGGCTATGTTCTAGATGGGTTTCCTCGTACCTTACCCCAAGCAAGAGCTCTTCAGGACTACCTTAAAGATAAAACTATCCCTCTCGTCATTAACTTGAGTCTGTCTAAGAAAAAAATTTTAGAGCGTCTGACAAAAAGAGTCGTCTGTTCACAGTGTGGAACCCCCTACCATTTACTCTATGCACCGCCTCGAGTTGCTGGCGTCTGCAATCAATGCCAAGGTCCGCTGGTCCATAGAGAAGATGACACAAAAGCTGTCATTCTCAAGCGACTGCAAGTCTATCAAGAACAAACAGAGCCTCTCATCGAATTTTACACAAGCCAGCGCTTACTCCACACCCTAGATTGCAGAGGAGATAAACAGGCCATCTTCAGAGAGATTCTAACCTTGATGACGCCCAATAACGCCGGGCAATGAAAGATACTGTTGCGTAAATTAGGATCAAATCTGTATAATACCCCTCTTCATTACACCAGGTCTTATTATGTTCAAAACTAAAACGCAGCATTTTCAAGAGAAGAAAAATCTTTTTTATTCTACGCATGCTTGGGTAATCTGGCTCCTCAGTGCCCTATTTATGTTTTATAAATACGCCATTGAAGTTTCTCCTAGCGTCATGACATCCACACTTATGAGCACGTTTAATATCTCCGGAACTGCTCTTGGCAACTTGGCTGCATGTTATTTTTATGCATACCTCCTTCTGCAGATTCCTGCAGGCTTGCTTCTGGATAAAGTGGGACCTCGTCGGATCACTACATTGGCAATTGCCCTTTGCGCCGTCGGAAGCATCGTCTTTGCAAAGGCAGATAGCTTGCTCATCGCAGGAATAGGGCGATTCTTAACGGGAGCGGGAGCTGCTTTTGCTGCGGTCAATTGCTTAAAACTGATCTCCAATTGGTTTGCTCCTAAACAATTTGCTTTCATGACAGGGCTTATGATGACAGTGGCAATGCTAGGTGCCGTAGGCGGACAAGCGCCGCTTGCTGCATTTATCGAAGCGATGGATTGGCGCTATGCAATGGAGTTCATCGGCATTGCAGGACTTGTCCTTGCAGCCATCTTCTGGCTCATCGTACGCGATGTCTCCCCCACGCACCGAGCGGATAAACATATCGTCTCTCAAAGTTTATCCCTTAAGACTAGCTTGAAGCGGATCTTGAGAAATAAACAAGCCTGGTGGTTGTCTGTCTACAGCGGCTTTGCCTTTTCTCCTGTCATGATTTTCGGGGGTCTTTGGGGCGTCTCTTTCCTTTCTGAAGCCTTTCAAACCTCCTCAAATTTAGCTGCAAGAGCGGTCTCTCTCATCTTCATCGGATTTGCAGCAGGAGCTCCTCTATTCGGTTGGTTTTCCGACTGGTTGGGAAAAAGGGTCATCGTCATGTTTTGGGGAACCCTCATCGCATTAATATCGATTACTTGTGTGATTTACCTTCCAGGCTTGAATCCCTTGTCAATGCAGATCTTGCTCTTTCTTTTTGGTTTCTCCATCAGCAGCTTTTTGCTCTGTTTCACAATGATCAGAGAGGTCAATGCGCCCATCCTTGCTGCAACAGCAATCGGATTTATGAATGCCTTTGATGCCTTATTTGGCGCTTTTTCTGATCCCCTTACGGGAAAATTTTTAGATTTTTGTTGGGACGGCACTCTTGTAAATGGAGCAAGAGCCTTTTCTGTCCTAGCGTACAAAACTGCTTTTTTAACGCTCCCGATTTATCTCGTCATCTCCTTAATTGTCTTATGCAAAGTCAAAGAGACCTACTGTAAAGCTACTATTCCTTCCCCGCTTCCTTAAAATCCCTCTTTCAGGAGAGGGATTGCAAAATCTAAAAAGGCTGCGCTGTGGGACGCTGTAAAGGTGAGCATACTCTGCCTTCGCTCCATCAAAGCCGGATTGCCTTTGAATAAAAAACTCATTAACTGTTTCATTTTGTTAATTTTCAATCGTTCTGTTGCCTCTAGAGGAATTTGTGCAAGATAGGCAGAAAGATACTCGCGCATCTCCTCCCAAGAGGGTCGATAAAGCTGCCCTGCAAAGTGGGCTTTAATCTCACGAAAAATGAAAGGGTTGGTAATACTGCCTCTGCCGATCATCAAAGCATCGCAATACGTCTGCTTGAGCATACGCACGGCGTCTTCTACAGAAAGAATATCTCCATTTCCCACGACGGGAATGCGCAGCTTGGCCTTTGCCTTAGCAATCAACTCCCAGCGAGCAGCGGGCCCGTAACCCTCGACTTTTGTCCTAGGGTGAAGCGTAATGTAGCACGCCCCACTCTCCTGTGCAGCAAGCAGGTTTTCTTCAAAAAGGGAGGTGTCTTCATAACCAGAGCGCATCTTGATGGTGACAGGGATCGAGACTGCCTGACTTAAAGCATGCGCTACCTCATACAAGAGGTCGGGGTCTTTGAGCAGGCTAGACCCAGCGCCTCTTCCCGTCACAGTATTAGAGGGGCATCCACAGTTCAAATCGATGCGTCTAGCTCCTCTTTTCTGCATCTGTTGTGCCATGGCTGCCATCAGTTTTGCATCAGAGCCCATCAACTGCACAGCAAGAGGAAGGGGATCTATTTCAGTCGCATCATACACCTTTGCAAGGCTCTCCACATGAGCATTACTCGGTACGCGGATGAAATCAGTTACGGCCTCATCAAATCCCCCAACAGACGCCATCGCTTTGCGAAAACAGCGATCCCCAACCCCTTCCATGGGAGCTAATAACAAAAACGGACAGCCCTGTGCATTTTTAGGAAGCAGATTTATCCTAAAAACGGCAGTTGAAAGCGGTAAATTGACGCAATCTTTTGAGCCTGAATCGATTCCGATAGAG
>JAHFTN010000123.1 GCA_023269365.1 Chlamydiota bacterium
ATCGTCTCTTAAGGCATATCGTCTCATTAAAACAGCCCTCATTTCAGGGCTGAGATAATGCCATTATAACAGCATGTAGTCAATCTTTTAATTGACGACAGGCCCTAGGATGGACAGGATAAAAAGCAAAAAAATAAATTTCCCCATCCTGTCCATCCTAATATCTTGTTATTTCTCTCCTCGATTTTTTTAGGCGAGAAGTTTTGTCCAATACAGAGTGCCAAATGCTTCGATTGAAAAAGTCACATCTTTCTTGTAATTAATGTGTTATACTCGACTTTGCGGATAGGTTCATTGGCTTTATTAATGGTCGGCTTGAATAAGCCCCCCCATTAATAAAAGGGCCTCGTAAGAGGCCCGTGCTAATAGAGCCGGGAGGCTTTAGACGTAAAATCCTTGAGACTGCTCTTGATCCTAATTTAGGTTCACTTTATCTCGCACACGGCACAGACGCCGATCTCAGGATCGGCTACGTCGTTGAGGGAGATGAAGAGGCCGTTCTTCTTCGGAACGAAGCCTCCCATAATTATTCTTGCTCTCTCCTCTTCATCTAAACAATGCGTATAGGTCTTCTTACCAAATAAACATTCCTTCTCTAGCGCGTGGACAAGCAAAACAAGGGTAGCGACTTCTACGCTACTTGGTATCCTACATCCAAATTTTTTTAAGAGCTCTCTTTGGACATCAAAATCCCTATTTCGACTTTCTAAAACGACAGAATTTGATATATATACAATTCTAGAATCAGTAACTTCAGTCTTGTAATACATCTGAGTAGAGTGGTCCAAAGAAAAAGAAAGCTTAAATGGGCCTGCAGAGCCCTCTTCTGGATGGGTCTTTTTAAATGCTTTCATGAGCTGTTCAAGCTTCCTCAAGCTAAAGGCTTCTGGCAGAATTAACAGCGTGCCCCCGGCATTTCCTTCTACTGGTAATTTTTTTAAAAGATGTAATATTTTCGGAATGGCTGTCCGTTGATTGAAAGGGGGGCTTGGAATACTTGGTAGCCCACACTTCTCCCATTCTGCAGGACCTATAACTCTAAATTTTGGAGGAATGGAACGGTTGCAGAGATTAGAAAGGCGGCAAAGGTCATATAAATTGTAGTCTTTGTTTACGAGCTCGTATACGGAAAACGCCCATTGCCGACATGTACCAGCAACGCGACTTAAATCTTCAAGACACAAATACTTGAGAAACAGTTGAATAACATCACAAGTTTTGTTAATAGGGGCTGGATTCTTAGTCTTGTCCCAAGAAGGCTTTGATGAGGGGCCGAGAGTTTGAAAAGTTTGAGGTTTCCTTGATACCTCCTTTGAATGTAGTCCGCCCATTTTTAACTCCCTAGTTATATTTACATCAAATATTATTTAATATAATACGAATTATTATACATTAGCCGCATCTTAAAAATCAACTGGAGGCAAGACGTTGCGCAATTCACTTAAGTCTTTAATTCTCAGTAAGATTTTGCTGAAGCCTGAAATCTTAAATTCTTAAAACTCAATAAGTTGAAAAATTGACATTGGAATTACGCAACAACGTCATTGAAAGAGCCTCTCATAACGAAGCTCTAATTTCACTAGTCAGATTGAAGATTTTTCTGTTATATACCCAAACACCTTCAAAAGTTGGCTTTCCTCAGCGTCGTTAGCCGCTGAATTTGGTCCCCTCTGCATCGCTCAACTCATTCGAGTTGAAGCTGCTTCGATGTCGGCTTCGCCTGGCTAAATTCAGGGTAACTCCTTGAGGAAAGCCAACTTTTGAAGGTGTTTGGATATACACAAATCACTTTAAAACTTAAGGTGCGCATGCGCTGGTTGTTGTTGGGGCTTCTTCTGCCTCTAAAGGTTTGCGCTCTCTATAACGGGAATCCGAGCTTGCCCATGATGCCAGAAATGGGGCCGTTCATTTCAAGAGACGCTTGGGTGGGAATCAAGGTAGGCTATGAGTTCGACTGGGTGTACAGCTCGCCTCTTAAGGGGCAATCACAACATCTTTCCGATAGCAAAGCCCACGGGTATGAGTCGATGCAGAATTTTGGCGTAGTGACGCTGAATTTTAGTGATCGGGTGGAGCTGTTTGGCGATGTCGGCTCGATGGAGTGTCAGCTCCACCATGCAAAAATCGAGAAGAATCGACTCTCTTACGTTTCTAAGTCCGATTTTGCTTGGGAAGTGGGAGGAAGAGCCATTATTGCTTATTGGGGAGATCTGCAGTTTGCCATCAATGCTGCATTTTTAAGATCCGATCCTGCGCTTTCTTCTTTAAAGCTCAATTCTATATCTTATTCCAAAGAAAAAGCGCATATCGATTTGACGAGCTGGCAGATTGGCCTGGGCACCTCCTATCGATTTTGCTGGTGTGTGCCCTATGTCGGGGTGAGTTACACAAAGTTTAGGGCTAAGGTAGAACATCTCAAGTCGCTCTCTTTTTTGATCCCCTCTCAACAAGTCGTCTTTGAGAACAACGATGAATTTGGAGTGTTCCTTGGCTTCGGGATTGGGTTAAATAAAGCATTGAGTTTGAATATGGAAGGGCGTTTTATAAGTGAAAATGCCTTGTCTATCAGTGCAGATTTTAAATTTTAGGGTGTTGTATGAAAACGTTGTGGTTGTTTCTCCTAAGTGCCGTCTCTGTTGAGGCTCTCTATTTAGGAAACCCAGCACTCCCTGGCTCTCTTACAAAAGGGGTCTTTTCCTCAGAAGAAGCGCTTGTCGGCTTCAAAGCGGGCTACCAAATGGACTATGTCTTCGATCGGAAATTGAAATCGTATGGGGGAAATGTTCATGCTCGAATGGATCAATTTCAGTCTCAGTGGAACCAAGGGGTTGTCACATGCAGTATCGCTGATCGAGTAGATTTTTATGGGTCGGCAGGATCTATGCAGGCATTTTTTTCTCATAGACCCCCGTCAGGAGGGGCTCAGAGAGAGTATCAAACTGGATACAAAACGACTTGGGGGTTTGGAGCGCGCGCCATCATTTACGAATGGGGAGACTGCTCAATAGGAATGGAAGGGGGATATCAGTGGGCAAAGCCCCACTTGAGGTGGAATTCTTTAAGCGGGACTAGCTTTACGACGAGCGCCTCTTTACATTATCAAGAGTGGCAAGTGGGAATTGGGATCTCTCGCCAGGTGGAGATGTTTATCCCTTA
>JAHFTN010000053.1 GCA_023269365.1 Chlamydiota bacterium
GCTCTTCTCCTTCCCACGACAACGCCCCTCATCTTCTCTTGTTTTACAATGAACAAAAGGGGGAAGGCCACTGGGCTTAATAAAGCCATCGGAGCGGTTTTCCTATGCGCAGGACCCCTTGTTGGAGGATTTTTAACTACCTACTTCGGTTGGCGCTATGTCTTTTGGATCAACCTTCCCATCGGGGTCTGTGGTTTACTCCTTGCCCTGAGCACTCTTCCCTTTTTTCCCAAAAAAAAAGAGCCTTTTGACATTCCTGGATTTGTGCTATTTTCCTTTGGCATCACCTCTATTGTACTTCTGTTCATGCAGACACGTGTCTGGGGATGGATTTCATTCCCCTCTTTCTTCTTCCTAGTCTTTAGTGTCACTGCCTTTGCATGGCTCTACCTGCGTCGCCATCGTCCCAACGCTACATTCATTAACTTCTCTTTAATCCTAAAACGCTCATTTCTTATAGGGACAAGCACCCTATTTTTTACTAGCTTTGTAGGGATCTTGATTATTTTTTTCGCAGTCTATTTTCAAACTGTTTTAGGATTTTCTGCTATCAAAGCTGGAGGATACATCTTTATTGGCAATAGTCCCGCACTCATCTCTCCTACCCTTGCAGGCCATCTCATCGACCGCTACGGATCAAGACTCCCTCTTCTGATCGGATTTAGCTTAATTTTTGTCTCACTATTATGGTTTTCCCTCGTTTTAAATCACGCAAATGTCGGACTTCTTGTTCCCTCTTTAGCCCTGTGGTCATTTGGGATGGGGATGATCCCCATCGCTTACACTCTTTTCATGCTTCGAAACGTGGGGAAACACGTCAGTTCCTCTGCTATCGCTCTCATTAGCACCTATAAACAACTCAGCAGCACGTTGGGCCTAGCTTTATTTGGAGCACTGTATGTCTTCGTCTACGAACAAAATATCCATTTCAAACTTTCTGGTAAGACCCTTATTTCACAAGACAACCTAGAAGGGGTTCTTTCCCGTTCACAGAATGCTACCCAGTATCTCGATCGACTCCCTCCTCAAGAAGCGAATGATATCGTGCAAGCTGCCAAAACAGCTTCCCTTCATGCGCTAGAGTATCTCACCCTCACTGGGACTTTATCTGTCATCATCCCTCTTGTTATCGTCTACGTATTTTTTAAACCTAAAAACGGTCGAGCTTAAAAATACTCCGGAGCAAGCTCGAATACAAGGGGCTCTTTTGTCACAGGATGCTCGAAAGAAAGGCGACCGTGATGCAAAGCGATGGCACGCGGTTGAAATTCTAAACAGCCTCCATATTTTTCATCTCCCATGATAGGATGACCTAAATGTGCAAACTGGATCCGAATCTGATGGTAGCGCCCCGTCTGCAGATCGATCATCACCAAAGAGGTCTCCTCATTTTTTTCCAGTACCTTGTAATAGAGACGCGCCAATTTCGCTTCTTTATGGGAAATATGGACAACCCTTGCTCTATGTTCATCATGGACGAGATAATCTTCTAAAAACCCCTCTTGTTGAGGGATGACCCCTTCCACTTTTGCAATGTAGGTTTTTTTGATCTCTTGGTTACGCATCTTCTCTTGCAGGCGAGACAGGGCTTTACTCGTCCTCGCAAAGAGGACAAGCCCACTTACAAGTTTATCGAGGCGATGGATCGGCTCTAAGAACACAAGGCCTGGCTTGCCAAATTCTTTCTTCAGCCACTCTTTGGCAAGGTCGGTTAAATTTTCTTGGGAGTTCCCATGAGGTTGCGTAGAGAGACCAGCTGGCTTTGCAACGACAAGGATATGGTTGTCACAAAATACAATTTTCATACTCCCCTT
Source organism: Chlamydiota bacterium (assembly GCA_023269365.1). GTDB lineage: Bacteria > Chlamydiota > Chlamydiia > Chlamydiales > Rhabdochlamydiaceae > CAJCIW01. The sequence goes on from JAHFTN010000053.1 coordinate 1,815, forward strand.
CTTTGGCGAATCACTTCATAGAGTAGCAGCGTCGTTGCAGTCGCGACGTTAAGAGAATCGGCAACCCCTCGCATTGGGATGCGCACGCGCAAATGCGCCGATTCCATCCAAAGTGAAGAAAGTCCCAACTGCTCTGTTCCGACAGCGATAGCTACACCCCCCGTTAGATCGACCTGTGTAAATTCTTTTTCAGCAGAAGGGGTCGAAGCTACGATCTGGATCGAGTGGGACGCTAACCAGCGCAACACCTCATCGCTTGTCGCCTCAATGACGGGAATGGTAAATAACGTGCCTACACTAGCTCTGACGACGTTGGGGTTGTAGATATCTGTACAGCGATCGCAGACGATCACCCCATCGGCTCCTGCCGCATCCGCTGAGCGCAAGATGGTCCCTAAATTCCCCGGCTTCTCTATCGCTTCTGCCACCACAAAAAAGGGGGAAGCTTGAGTCATTTTTAAATCCTCAAAGGCATGTCGCATCTGATGCGCTATAGCGACAAGCCCATCGGGCCGATCGCGGTAGGACAATTTTCTGAACACCGCCTCACTACAGGCCACGATGCTAACACCTTGGCGTTGAAGTTCTATGATGAGAGTCTCTTCATTGGAGCCTAAAAACAACGAACGGCAGAGAAAGAGAGTCTCAATTTTTACATCCCCCTTCACTGCCCGCGTAAGCTCTCTATACCCCTCGATTAAAAATAGCCCTGTCTCATTTCTCTCTTTCCGATCAGAGAGTTTCACGGCTCTTTTAATTTTAGGGTTTTGTGCGCTTGTGATCTCTTCCATCATGTTCCCCATGTGACAAAACTCCCACAAGGAACTGCAAACCCATTTTTACAGGGCAAAATCATCTCTCCTGTTTGAATAGAGCCTTTTTTCATCTTCTGGCTTAGAAGGTGCTGCATCACAAGCGGCGTCATTCCCGGCGTATGTGTTGTCAGAGTTAAAAACAACGCCTCCTCAGATAAGAGCTGGATGCAGAGGTCTAAGAGGGGATGGATGTCCTCCTCAATTTTAAACACTTCCCCCTGGGAACCTCTCCCAAAACTCGGCGGATCTAAGATGACCCCCTCATAACGCACGCCGCGGCGAATCTCTCTTTGTAAAAATTTGGTCACATCATCCACGATCCAGCGGATCGGATGTGCGCTCAGGGCGTTGAGTTCCGCATTGTCTCGAGCCCACGCTATCATCCCTTTGGATGCATCGACATGACACACCTTGGCTCCCGCCTGAGAGCAAGCGAGCGTTGCCCCTCCCGAATAAGCAAATAGATTCAATACCTGCCCCCCTTTGTTGCGAGCTAGCGCCGTCTGCATCCCCTTCCACAGCAAGCTGTGTTCGGGAAAGACCCCTAAATGGCCAAAGTCGGTCGGGGCGATCTTGAAACGCACCCCTGCGGTCTCTACAACCCAGCTCGTGGGCAATTTTGTCTTGAAGACCCAGCGGTTCCCTCCCTCCCGAGAGAAATACCCATCCGCCTCTTCCCACTCTTTTCTAGAAAGCTGGGGCTTCCATAGCGCCTGAGAGCAGGGCCTTGCAAACAAAAAGGGGCCAAATCGCTCCAGCTTTTGTTGGTTGCCGCTATCGATGAGTTCATACTTTTCCATAGGGGGACTATCCTAGCAGGATCTAGGATTAGGATTCGAGGAAATTTGCACAACAGGTAATAAAAATTTCACTATATATTTAGTAGGGGAAACGCAGGAATCCCCTTAACGATTTTGCGCCACAAAGCCCCCAGCAAATACTGGGAAGAAGTGAAAATGCGCGTCTCGCGATTCCCCAACACCTTAAATGAGCCCACATCAGGAACTTTTCCCCTCTCCCCTAGGGCAGCAAAGACGGTTCCGAGGGGTTTATCTGGGGCACCTCCACTCGGCCCCGCAATGCCAGAGACGGCAATCGCGTAATCTGCCTCTGTACAGCGAAACACCCCTAGAAGCATCTCTTGAACGACCTCAGCGCTCACAGCGCCCTGTGAAGCAAGGGTGGCTTCAGACACCCCCAGAAGAGAGTGTTTCATCCCATTCGAATAGGTCACCAACGACCCCAAGAAATACGCTGAAGAGCCGGCAATTGCAGTCACACAGGAGGCCACCCTCCCCCCTGTACACGATTCGGCGCAGGCCAATGTTTTTCCTTGCGCAATGCATGCCACTTGGAGCGCTTCTGCAATACTTGTAGCCTCATAGCGGTACTCTCCAAAGCGCAAGAGGAGATCGCCCTCAAAAGCACGAAGCTGTTTTTCTTGTAGGGAGGTAAGGATTACGCTTACTGTACCGTGAGCTGGATAAATTCCCACCTCTACAGCAGGATAAAGAGAAGAGAGCTTGCGCAAATGGGGATCGAGTAAACTCTCAAATACCAAACAAAAATGCAGAGGAACCCTATGTTTAGCAGGAACGGGAAACCTTTTTTGGATATAGGGAAAAGCCGCTTCCAAAAATAAAGGCTCCATCTCTTTGGGAACGCCCGGGAGCAAAATCAACGTCTTGCCTCCTTCTGAAAAAAGAAGCCCCGGAGCTGAGCCCACTTTATTTTTCAAGGGGGTTGCCTTGGTAGGGATCCTCGCCTGGTCTTCAACGGCAAAGAACCTCCCCGGATAACGCTCCCGCAGCTCTTCTTTAATCTCCTCATCAATACGAAAACCCGATTGAAACAACTCCGCTGCCACTTCCCTTGTCTCATCATCGAGGGTCGGGCCCAAACCCCCTGTCGCAATGACAAGATCTGAGCGAGCAAGGGCTTCTTTCAATCCACGCAATAGAGGCACTCTCTCATCGGGAAGTGTTGTCTGCAAACAAACTCGATACCCCTCGCACTCAAGACGCGCGCATAAAAAAGCCGCATTCGTATTGACGATGCGTCCCGTTAACAGCTCACTCCCAATCGATACAATTTCAATCTGCATAAAAGCCTCTATACCCAAACAACTTCAAATGTGGGTTTTCCTCAAGGAGTTGCCCTGAATTTGGTCCAGGCGAAGCCGACATCGAAGCAGCTCAACTCGAATGAGTTGGGCGATGCAGATGGGACCAAATTCAGTGGCTAACGACGCTGAGGAAAACCAACGTTTGAAGTTGTTTGGGTATATACCATAACGCTACCGTTATACTCAAAGCTCTTTGTTCATGAACGAGAATCGCCGTGATGACTCATTTTTTTTCGCTTTCTAGCGAAAGAAAAACTTTCTACACAGGCAACGTGATTACCTCAATCCCCTGAGCTTTGAGCTGAGGATGAGATCCCACCCATGACAGAGCCCATTTCCCTATGCGCATCGGGACATTCGTTTTCACCCCTTCTACGATGAAAGGGGTCGGCACTGTGTGGGAACGGATCCAACGCAGAAATGTAGAAAAAAGGGCGCTATTGACAAACCGCTCTGCATCATTGACTTTGACGACCCCTCTTGTTTTAGGATCTTGGAACAGTTGCGGGTAGGAAAACTGCAGACCCCAAGAGATACTCTCTTTGCTAAACACCATCGGATGAAATTTTTTGTCCAATGTCGAATAAAACAAGTGGTGCGCTTGGAGCTGAATCACAGGCATGAGCGGTTTAATAAGATGACGATCCTTTCCTAACTCCATCGCATAAAAAGCCTCTAGCGTCCGAGAGAGGGCGCAAGAAAACACCTGCCTAAATCTCTCGACAGGTGGAACAAGGCCTTGTTTTAACAAGGCGACATACTCTGTGTAAACTTCTAGAAAAGAGGCGATAGACACCACCCCCTCTTCAGAGGGGACAGGCCCACTTACAGACACGAGATAAAATGGAGAAAGCGCCTCAAGCAACGCCTCCATCTCTTTGCTATCGAGCAGCACCTGCGTTTTTAGCCATTTTGAGACTTGCAATAACCCTTCTACTTGGGGTGTACTTTGGCGAAAGAGGGTAGACATTTAAGAAGATTTTCTTTCTTTGGGCTTCGGCGATTTTTTTGAAACGGATTTGGATACAAGCGCCTCTGCTAAAAGCAGGACGATCCCCAAGAAGATTATACTATCTGCGATATTAAAGACAGGGTAGGAATATCCCCATAAAATGAAATAAAACATATCGACCACATGGCCATAGACAAAATAATCGACGACATTAGAAAGCGCTCCTACCGTCACAAGCAACAAACTCCACTTGCGGTAGCGGCTCGCTTTAGCAAAAATAAGGTAAGCGATCAAGCCCCCGATGAGAGCTACGCGTACATAAAGGAGGTAATCTTGCACAGAAGAGAAGATCCCCCAGGCAGCGCCCTTATTCATCACGTGCACAAGGCAAAAGTCGATCCCGTGCCAATTTCTAAATACCTCTATCCCCCCGAAAGGATACAGGGGCATGCAAGACGCTGCCAGAGGCAACTGGTGGTGCACATACGCTTTTAGGGCGGCATCGGCACCAAAAAGAAAAAGCATCACGAATACACAAAAGGCAATAGACTTCCAAGACATGCTTATAGGAGCCCTTTTTCAAATTTCTCTTGCGATTGCACCGTCATCGTGGCGTAAGGGATCGCCTCTAGGCGAGGCAAGGGGATCGGTTCGCCCGAGATATCACAGATCCCATAGGTTCCGTCTGCCACCTTTTCCAGAGCCCTTTCAATTTGGCGCAAGATGTCGAATTCTTTACTTGTTACCTCGAGAGTGACGGTGCGATCAAAATCGTCTGTCCCCTCATCAGCTTGATGTTGAGAATAGCCTTTGGAAGCCACTTCACTTTTCACATTTTCTGTCGTATCGCGAATCACATTTGTCAGTTGATTTCGCATCTCTTCTAACCGCTTCCTAAAACGCTCAACATCTGTTTTTTTCAAAGCCATATCCTTTTTCTTTAAACTCCTATCTGTTCTTTAGGATTGACATGTTCGATGGCATCCATCAGCTCATCCACGTCTTTGAAACGGCGATACACACAGGCAAAGCGGATATACGCAATCGTATCCAACCCCTGTAAATGTTTCATCACCAGTTCCCCTAATTCTGACGTTTTCACTTCTCGAATCTGCCGCTCCATCAGATCGCTAGAGATGTGATCTGCTAACGCATGCACCTGATCATGAGAGATCCTCGTATGGCGACAAGCCGCTTCCAATCCACGCAGCAACTTGTCCCTTCGAAAATCCTCATAGCGACCATCTCTTTTTTGCACCTGCAGTGTCAAATCGATCGTTTCAAATGTCGTGAAACGCTTTAAACACTTCAAACACTCCCGACGCCGACGCACAGAATGGTTTTCTGTTACTGTACGCGAATCGGTCACCTTCGACTCCTCATCTCCACAAAAAGGACAACGCATAAAACACCCCCTCTCCAGTCACAACCCTACAAGGTTAACTAGTTTGAAGCTTTTCTATACACTTCAATCTTTTTTTAAAAGAGGGAATTACAAAACTCGCTTTGCGGGTCAAAAAGCGAGTTTTGCAATTCCCTCAAAAGGCAAGAAATCGCAAAAGGGTCCCTTTTTTAGGATTTGAGGCCACAATATCAGATAAATATTTTTTGAAAATAGAAATTAATCGCGGTTGTTAGTAAATTTTCTCTGTATTGGACAAAACTTCTCACCTAAAAAAATCGAGGAGAAAAATAACAAGATATTTAGGATGGACAGGATGGGGAAATTTATTTTTTTGCTTTTTATCCTGTCCATCCTAATATCTTGTTATTTTTCTTCTGCTTTTGTCCTCTAGGAAAAAATTGTCCAGTACAGAGGTAAATTTTACACAATGGCGCCGGCATTGCAATACCTGCTAATGGAAGTTGGGCACTAGACAAGCTGGGCATTGACATCACTCAAAAGCCCTTCTCATCCGTGAAATGCAATTTACGGATGATCAAGGGGAGTTCCTTGTCCAAGAAAATATTGAGCATATTCACCCTGAAGGGGCTCAATTTTATTCTCTTTGTCGTGATGAATTAATAAAGCAAATGTTATCTAGCCTCCTCCAAGACACGCAAATTCAAACAGGGGTGACCCTTAAGAGGTTCTCTGAAGAAAATGATCAGGTAAAAGTAGTATTTTCAAACGAGCAAGTTAAGTACTACGATTGGGTGATTGGCTGCGACGGGGTTCATTCAAGTCTTCGCAGACAAATCCACCCCAATGAGACTCCAGAGTTTTTAGGGTTATTGGTCTGGCGCGCTGTGATTGATGCCCCACAAGACGTTGCCCTACCGACTTACATGTTAGGATCCGATCACGCGGTATTACTCTATCCGATGCCCGAAGGGAAAACATACCTCTATGGGCATGTTTTTCAATCTGTAAAGAGTCCACCGACACAATCCTTTTCCAATGAGTTTTCCTCTTTTAGAGGCCTTGTTCCCCCCATCCTCTGTCATCTGAATCAACAAGATGACCCCTCTAAGAACATAAAATTTTATATCCACCATATGGGAAAAAGTCATAGCGTACGATTTAAATTGGAGGGTTTTAAGCGAGTGTTATTAGTGGGAGATGCTGCCCATGCCTTTGGGCCCGCATTGCAAAATGGAGCCGCTCAAGCGTTTGAAGATGCCTATGTTCTTCAAGAACTCTTGCATCCCCTTTTCACTAAACAGCAAATCCCCTCTCTCATCGATGCATTTGAAAAAAGAAGAACTCCTCGCGTTCAGCAAATTTTCACCCTTTCGAATGCCAAACTTCAAGCTCTATCAGACCCAAAACAGGTCCAAGGACGCAATGAAGCCATTCGGAAAACAGGGGCTCCCAATGTGCATGGCTTCAAGCTAATCATGCAAGAAAATCCTTGAAACTCGACCTTTTATAAGGCTCCCTCTAGTGTGCTTTTGATTTACGGCGCTTCGTAGACGGAGGTGGAGAGACGCATTCAGAATTTTTTCATCCAGAACTTTTGACTGGAAGCGGTTGTCATCTTCAGCTATGCTATCCTCAAAATCTTATCAAGATGTGGGTACTAAAACATGACAAACGGAGAAATTATTTTATACACCACAGAAGATGGGACAGCTTCGATTCAACTCAGAACCCAAGATGGCACTGTTTGGCTAACCCAAGCCGAAATTGCCGAGCTCTTCCAAACAAGTCCTCAAAATATAACTACGCATCTGCGAGCTATTTACGCAGATAATGAACTGGATGAAGCCGCAACTTGTAAGGAATCCTTACAAGTTCAATCTGAAGGGAAAAGAACGATTCAACGGAATCTCAAGTTCTACAATCTTGGCGCTATACTTGCAATCGGTTACCGTGTTCGATCTCCTCGTGGGACGCAGTTTCGAAAATGGGCAACAATTCATCTCCAGGAATACCTCGTTAAAGGCTTTGTAATGGATGATGAGCGTTTGAAGCGCCCCGGAGGCAATGATTACTTTGAAGAATGGTTGGATCGAATTCGAGAGATTCGGGCTTCCGAAAAGCGCTTCTATCAGAAAGTGCGCGATATCTATGCGACAGCTGTCGATTATGATGCTAAAAGCGATCAGGCTCAGCTGTTTTTCAAAAAAGTTCAGAACAAAATGCTCTGGGCTACAACCCATAAAACAGCGGCTGAATTGATTGTAGAGCGCGCAGATCCTAAACTTCCTAATATGGGGCTGACAAGTTGGGAAAGAAATCGCGTGCGCCAACAAGATGTAACTATCGCTAAAAATTACCTCACGCAAATAGAACTGGAGGACCTTAATCAAATTGTTGTCATGTATCTGGATTATGCAGAGTTGCAAGCAAAACGTCGTAAGACGATAACAATGCGGGATTGGGAAGAAAAGCTTGATGCGTTCTTGAGTTTCAATGAGAAGGATCTTCTGGCTCATGCGGGTAAAATCTCAGCTCAGGTAGCTGAGAAATTGTCTCTTGAGCGCTATTTTGAATTTAACCAAAAACGGCGCGAAGAGGAGCGCTTACGTGCAGATGCTGAAGATATGGCCCTACTTGAAGCTATTCAAGCGAAAGCAAGTCCACCAGAAGTCCTCTCAGAAAACTAGATCTGATTGATAGCTATGCTATTCTTGACTAAAATATCCAAAACAGGGGAATAGCGCCTAGGGATGGGGGAGAAAAGCCCGGGGAATGCCCGGGCCGGATCGGAGGAGGTGAGATTCGAACTCACGAAACGCTTTCGCGTTTACACGCTTTCCAAGCGTGCTCCATCGGCCACTCGGACACTCCTCCTTAAAGGCTTTAAAGAGACTCACGACTTTACCTTGAAGCCTCTTATTCCTCAACGCAAACTTTTACTTCAGGAACTTATCCGCAAAGTCAAGTGCTCTGATTTTTAAAGGATTTTTCTGCAAGTTTCCGAGCTGCTTCGGGGTCGGCTGCGCCTGACTCAAATTCAGGGCGACTCCTTGAGGAAACCCAACTTTTGAGATTGTTTGTGTATACTTGAATATGTAGAGGGAATTGCAAAACTAAGAAAAAGAGACGATTTTTCGGGGGGGGGGGTGATAGGTTCAATTTTATTTTT
>JAHFTN010000054.1 GCA_023269365.1 Chlamydiota bacterium
GTCCAAAATTAATCAGCAGTCCAACTGAGATCCCTGATGCCTTTAAATAATTTATAACCTGCGCTTTATGCTCTGGCAACAGAGCTGTGCAACATTTAAGCTCCACAACGATCACATTCTGTTTTGGTTTTTATCCTGTCCATCCTAATATCTTGTTATTTTTTCTTTTATTTCCTAGAAAAACTCAAACGCTGGTTGCAGGAGCCTGAATCGGGCTAAATTCATCCCGTACTCGACTGCGCAAAGCCTTGCTCAATTCTGAATCTGTACTGGCGTTTGCCAATGTTGAGAAAAAACCAAAAATAGCAGCTTTAAAGTCCTCGAAATGTTCATAGTACGTGTTATAGACAACTCTCTCCTTCATCCATTTCCATAATCGCTCTAGATGACTTCTTTTCTCTCAAATGTATTCATGAAGATTCCTCGCTAGATAAGCAGCAGGGCGAATACGAAGGCAAAGAGGGAGAATGACTCCACGATGCCAAGAGCGGCAAAACACTTGCCGATGATGGCAGGCTGCTTTGCGGCGGCTTGGATCCCCGTGGCAGCGCACATCCCCTGGTAGATGGAAGAGAAGAGCAGCGCTGTCCCCACAGAAAGGCCGATGCCGATCGCTGAGAGGGGAGAGAGTGTGCCTGCTACGATGCTATTTTTCATGAGGAGCATCAAGACAAAGCCAAAGATCGCCTGAGAAGAGGAGACGGCGGACATCCCGATAAATTTCCCGTGGTTCTCCTCAACGCGACTCATCACTGCATGAGAAGCCATGCCACTGATGCCGCAACCAATCGCACTGCCTATGCACCCAAGGCCCAAAACAATTGCGGGTCCTACCATGTTGTAATCCATAATTTCTGCTCCTTATCAAGTATGTTCTTTAGATTTTAAACGCATTAAGGGACGAAGCAACCGCCCGCCCCCTTGGAAAGAATAATGATACCACTCGATGAAATTAAGACGAAGCCCATGTATGATGCCTGTCATTAAACCCATCGAAATTGCAATCGCATGTCCCGCAATGATCACAAGAACGCCGAGGAAGAGCCCTATCTCCTTTCCAAGAGTGTTAAACGTCTCTGCCATAATCGCCGTCGAAAGGCCAAGGGCATAGAGACGCAAGTAAGAGAGGACGTCGGCAAAGATCTGGATGAGAGTCGAGATCTCCCCTATCCCCTTCAGCCTTTTTTGCAATAAAGATAAGGCGATAGCGATGACAATCCCAGTATAGATGACTTGGATCCCAATGGCTGTGCTCTCCTGCTTGCCGATCAGGCCCAAGAAGTAGATCATAGAGGTGGCTTTGAGGATGGAGGGAAAATAGAGGTAGCTCCCCGCCATAAAAACTACCCACCCCGCCCCTGCCCAATGACGCCAGAGGTTGCGAAGCAAAGAAAGCGCGATATGGATGACCCCAATCATCAGCGAGAATTCCAAGAAGACACTTCTAGAAAAATCTTGTTGAATCTCATATTCTAGGTGGCCTCCTTTCGTCGTGACCCCTTTTTCGAGAAATTCAGCTCCTGAGCTCACCTCTTTTAATTGAGGGAACCGAGAAATCCACAGCTTGTAGACCCCATCTTGTTTCTCCACATGGTAATCTGCCTTCTTGACAACTGCGTAGTGCAAGACAGAGACTTTTTCGAGCCAACTTTTAGGTGGCAGCTGGAGCCCAAAAAATGCAGCCGTAAGGACTCCCCATACGATGCATCCCATCGACAAGATGGTGGCCATCTTGAGAAAGCGTTTAGCCCCCGACTTCATGTGGGGAAATCGATATTTACAAAATAGACACAACGCCAGATACAATAGCCCATAGCCGCCGTCATTGACGATGATCGAGAAAAAAAGGACAAAAGCCCAAAAAACCCAAGGCGACGGGTCGTGATCTTTGGGAGCCGGGATGTCGTAAATCTTGACGAGCCCCTCTCCAATGAGGGGAACCCCCTTATTTTCCATGTAGGTGGGGACCCTGTCTTGCTCTTCGATGGAGATCTCTTCACAATGCACAGCCATCCCATCGATGAAGGAATAGAGGAGCGTAAGCTTATTAACAGGGACCCAAGCTTCGACTGCAAACAGGGCATTTTCAAGGGGAAAAGAGAGCTCTTTTTTTGCAGAAAGCAAATGAAAATCATTCAGGCGCTGCAATAAGAACTCATGCAAAAATGTGTAGTGTCCCGCATAGCCTTTCAGCTCTGCTTCGAGCTGATGCAGAGATTCCTTTACAAACCCCAGATGGGCCTGCAACTCCCCAAGTGGGCGATCGATCCTCATCTCGACCCTCTCTGGAGAAGCAATCGGTTCTTTATTGATCGCTAAAAAATAGTCGAGATCGTAATCCGTAGAGAGATAGATCATCCCCTCCTGAGGAGAGATCAGAGGCGTTTTTCTCGATTTATTGCAGAAAAACTGAAAATGGAGTTTTCCCTCTTTTTCAATAAAATCGATGTCCTCTAAGGAGAAATTTCCCAGGGGAGCAACCCTGAAGATCTCCAATTCCAAAAGGCGCCTCTCTTCTGCTAAACGCTCCACTTCTGCTTTTAAACTTAAGATGCGCAAAGCGACCTCATCGGCAAAATTTAAATCCCCCTCCCCTTCATAGGCCTTTTTTAGAGGGAGCTTGCGCAAGATCTTCATCGCCCCGAGCAGGTGCTGAATTTCTAGGGGAAGCTCGATCTTTTTCTTCGCATGGGAAGGGATAAATTCGACGATCCCCATCTTTTGCGCCCTACTGAAAAAATCGTCGAGTTCCTCTTTGACTCCCATGATTAGATACTTTTTTACATCGATAATCATGAGGCATTCCTCGCGTTGCGCTGCAAAATCTTCTTCTTCGCCACCTTCGCCTGTGATACCGCCGCTAGCTGCTGATCGCCTAAGAAGATCTTGATCTTTTTAATGTCGAAAAGCGCTCGAGGGATCAAAATCTTCTCGAACAGGTTCACACGGATAGACACCTCTTTAAGCTCTTTTTCTAGGGCTTGTTTTTTCTCTTCCACTACGCGGATCTTCTCTCTGATCGTAACGAGATGCTTAACCCCTAAAATTGCCGACTCAAACCAAACAGGGGTATCAAATAAAGAGTAGCTAGGAGGCTCAAAAGTAATCCCCTTGAAATAGGGAACATCTATTCCTGCAATGTTTTCCTGAACCCGCTCGACCTCTTTGATTGCAACGGCTGCAAAAAGATCGGTCGCCCTTTGCTCAGTAAAAAGGGAGGCGTATTGAGAGACCCTCTCCTCTGCGATGGAGAACTCAGAAAGAAGCTGCTCGATCTCACTTTGCGCTTGATTTACCTCAATTTGCAAGAGCGCTTTTTTAAGCTGCAGAGTAGGTAAATACTTGCGCAAACGCCCTAGCTTCACCTGTTCTATGCGCAGCTGTGTCTTTGTAAGTTTTACCTGTGCCATGCTAATTTCTGGGCCAGTATTTATCGATCAGAGTTTGTTTAATCCCCACCTCATGCTGATCAAAACACTCAGCGAGCGTCTTCCATCCCCAATCCAGCGCCTCTTCTAGAGAGACGTTTAGGTGCAAGTTCATCATCCTCTCTTCAAAAAGAATGCAAAAATGCAGTAGCTTCTCATCCCACTTAGAAATTCTAAAGCCCATACTCTGCCGCTCTCTTGCCTTTTTTGAATCTGCATACAAGCGGATCTGCGCGTTTGCGACATCGCCATGGTCTTCTCTTGTGACTTTTCCTATCACCTGCTGCTTTAGGCGAGAGAGAGACCCGAAGGGGTCGATCCTTCCTCCATGAAGATAAAACTGCCCCTCCGTGATATATCCTGTATTATCGGGGATCGGGTGGGTCACATCCCCCCCCGGCATCGTCGTGACAGAGATGATCGTGATGGATCCACTCCCATCGATATCTACCGCCTTCTCGTAACGAGAAGCTAGATCGGAATAGAGAGAGCCTGGATATCCCCGATTCGAAGGGACCTGATCCATCGTGATCATAATCTCTTTAAGGGCATCAGCAAAAGCGGTCATGTCGGTTAGAAGAACCAACACATCTTTATCTTGGATCGCAAACCGCTCCGCACAGGCCAACACCATATCGGGAACGAGGATACATTCGACTGCCGGATCGATCGCCTTATGGATAAACATCAACGTCTTTTCTAAAGAACCCGACTTTTCTGCGTTGTCGATAAAGGCTTGATAATCATCAAAGCGCAGCCCCATCCCCCCGATGATCACCACATCGGCATCGGTCTGATTCGCAATCCTCATGAGAAGCTCGTTGTAAGGCTCTCCTGCCACGGAAAAGATGGGGATCTTTTGCGATTTGACAAGGCAGTTGAACACATCGATCATCGGAATGTTTGTGCGCACAAGGTCACGTGGAATGATCCTTTTCACGGGATTGAATGAGGCGGATCCCACCTCTATAGAATCGCCGACGACAGCGGGCCCCCCGTCGATGGGCACCCCAGCCCCATCAAACCGTCTTCCTAAGAGGGAATCTCCACAAGTCACCTGAATTTGCCTTCCTAAAAAGACCACCCGATCATTTGTCGCGATGCCGCGCGTATTTTCAAAGCATTGCAAAGTCACAGATTCTCCTTCGATGCGCAGTACCGAAGCGTAGGTCTGGGTCCCATTTTTCTTATACACGCGCGCGAGCTCTCCCAAAGAGACCCCCTGAGCTGTCACAGTAATGAGGTTTCCCCTCATGTTGACAATTCGATCGTAGACTTTTTTCATTGCCCTACCTGCTCTAGCTTATGTTCTATGCTTTTAAAGATCTCATCATATTTGGGCGATTTAAAAGAGATAAAATTCATGTTTTTAAGGGTATTTTGCAACTCTAAAAAAAATTGACGCGCCTCATCATGCGTGTCAAACCCAAACTTAGCATTGAAAATGCGCCAGATGAGTTTAAAGAGGCCAATCTGTCTTTCAAGTGGGCAATAACAATCTTCTTTATCAAAGGCGTTTTGTTGTAAGTAGGAAAATTCAAATAGCTCCGACTTGAGGTGGGTGATCATATCCCCCATCGAAATCCCCTCCTCCCCAACCACTTCCATCCGCTTGCCGATCTCATCCCCTTCTCTTAACATCTTTGCCGCTAAGTTGACCATCTTGCCCCATCCCGCCACCTTGCGCTCTAACACGGTCCCGACATCATCGACATATTTACTCCAAGAGATCAAAGGGTCGATTGCCGGGTATCTGCGCGCATTGGAACGTTCCCAGGAAAGACCTAAAAAGGCTCCCACCACAGAAAGGGTCGCTTGAGTGACCGGCTCTTCGAAATTCCCTCCCGCAGGAGAGACCGTGCCCCCGATGGTCATCGAGCCTAGTTTCCCATTTTTAAGCTGAACGACACCTGAGCGCTCGTAGAATGCACAGATCCTCGATGCTAGATACGCAGGAAACGCCTCTTCTCCCGGTATCTCTTCCAAACGCCCCGACATCTCCCTCATCGCCTGTGCCCATCTGGATGTCGAGTCGGCAAGGAGCAAGACATCTAGCCCCATCTGCCTGTAGTACTCTGCGATAGTAGCTCCCATGTAGATCGAAGCTTCCCTTGCTGCAACGGGCATCGAAGAGGTGTTGCAAATGATCACGGTGCGCTGCATCAGCGGCTCGTTGGTATGAGGATCGATCATATGGGGAAAACTACGCAATACCTCGACAACTTCACCTGCTCGCTCTCCGCAGGCGACGACAACGACGATGTCCACAGCAGCGTATTTAGAAAGGTGGTGCTGAAGTACCGTCTTGCCCGCCCCAAAAGGCCCAGGAGAACAAAACGTCCCCCCTTTTAACACGGGAAATTGAGTGTCGACAATCCGTAGCCCGATATCCATCATGGAAGTGGCTTTCACCCTCTCCCCTTCAAATAGAGGGATTTTCACTGGCCATTTCTGAACCATGCTGATGAGGTGTTCTTTCTCGTGGACATCAACGACTTTAGCTACGACAGTATCGATGGTGTATGAGCCGGGCTTGATGACCCAACTCACCGTATATTCCCCCATAAACGTAAAGGGCACCATGATCTGATGGGGAAACCGCCCTTCTGCTGTAAAGCCGATGGCGTCTCCCCTAACGAGAAGATCTCCCACCTTAGCTGTCGGATGAAAATCCCAATGGTGGACCCGATCTAAAGGCTGAATATAGACACCGCGAGACAAAAACAATCCCGTTGCATCCGCTACTTTCTCCAAAGGATTTTGCAACCCGTCGAAGATGGAAGTCAGCAAACCTGGACCCAGCTCTGCTTCGAGCAGGTGGGAAGAAAATTCGACAGCGGTATTGAGTCGAATCCCCCGCGTATCTTCAAACACCTGAATTTTCGCCTCATCTCCCACAATTTCAATCACCTCGGCCTTCAAAGAGATCCCTCCACCGAGCCGCACCATGCAGACTTCCCCTTGGTAGATATCTCCCTGAAATTCGACATGCAACAGATTTCCAAAGGCTTGAGTCACTTTCCCTGTAGCAATCAACTTTTCTTCACTGCGTGAGGCTTCTTTCATTGTCTATCCACTTGTAAAGGTATCTAAAATCATTTTTCCCTTATCTCTATCCAATTCGAACAGATTCTCCACAATCATCCACTGAGCCACATAACACAAAATCTTGCCTATAGAAAATACTTCCCTTTCTGCCATCTGCTCTAGGTAGGTAAATCGGTATTTGGCAAAGGCGATATGCTCTGCCCAGGGATCGGCATAACAAGAGGAAATCAATTCCTTAAGATCTGTATATTCCACTGGAGGATCGTACTGATCAGTATCTTTTTGAGCAAGAAGATGCGCTACAAAAGGATCCTGGGGATCTTCGAATTGCAACTCTTTAGCAAGATCTCTTCCCACCAGCTTAGCGCGCAGTCCCACAAGAACTAAACGGCTCTCCCTTTCAAAAATTAAGTACGCACGCAAAAACCCTGTGTGCCTAGCGATCTCCTCATTAAAAAAAAGGGCGAGTAACCCAGAGAAATGCCTGACTTTATCTGTCGTATTCTCAAATTGATCCAAAAAATCAAATGCATATTCGGGAAGAGAGGTCTTGACAAGGAGAGCCTCATCGAGCTCTTTCTCACTTAAATTCCCTCGAGGATCGATCGCCTCTTCCATGAAAAGGGAGCGAATATTGCAAAGATCTACAAAGAGGCGCAACACCTTGACCTGAGCAGCGTCCTTCCGGCTCAACCCCAACTTAAGGCGCATGACCAGCTCTTCGAAGCTGATCTCAGGCCGGTGGTCGATAGACAAGGGGGGAAGTGAGGGGACAATAAAATAATAATTTCGCATCCCATCCTACCCAAATAGCATCTCTCGAAAGTCTTTTCTAATGTATTCTGCAACAAGGGCTTGTAAAGCCTGATCGGAAAGGTCCAATGTCATATTTTCTTTGTGCAGTTTAATCTGGATTCCCCCTGTCAAAGAGCCCACAAGAACACTTTTCTCTTTCAATCTCTCTAAAAATTCATGGGCAAGGAGCGTATTCACAGAGCGCGCTGGGACCACCGCCGGTATATAGGCGCTTAAAACCACATCGACCCCCCCTTTGTCAATCGCCTTGATGACCGCTGTGATCAGATCGGAGAGGATCCGAGGGTCTTGTGTTTGCTTTGTAATGAGGCGCGCTAGATTTTGTGTGAAGAGTTTCTCCTCAATATTTTGCTTTAATGCTTCCACTGCCTGCTTGCAAGCCTGAGAAAGGGAAGAATGGAGAATATTTTTTTGACGCTCCCTCTCTTTACTTGCCGCCTCTTTCAATTCTTGCGCTTCCGCTTGAGCTGCAGCAATGATCCCTTTGGCCATTTCCCGAGCAGAGAGGACCACCTCTTCAGCTTCTTTGAGGGCAGGATCGAGCGTCTCTCGTCTCAACACATCACAAATTTTCTTTACCTTGTCTTTTCCAGTCTCAATCCCTTTCATACTCTCCCCCTAAGATCTCTCATTAGTTATTGATATTTCCCAGATATTTTTCAACCCTAAACGACAGAAAAACTCTTTTTTTGACAATATAGCACCAATCTATGTAGCATCTTTTCTCTTAAAACTAAAAAATTGGGAGAAATTAAGCCATGACGAACATCACATCTTATGGGCAAAGAATCCCCATAGCGGGAATAGGGGATTTTGCCACAAGTGAATGGGGACAACAAGTTGTTATACACAAACAACCTCAAAAGTTGGGTTTCCTCAAGGAGTCGCCCTGAATTTAAGTCAGGCGCAGCCGATCCCGAAGCAGCTCAACTTGGAATTTGTTGGGCGATGCAGGGGGACTCAAATTCAGCGACTGACCTTGCGCCGAGGAAACCCAACTTTTGAGGTTGTTTGTGTATATGAGATCAGACGAACAAACCTGAACTGGATTCTTATCCTGTCCATCCTAATATCTTGAGGGAATTGCAAAACTCCCAGCCAGCGAAAAATCGATGATTTTGGTGGATTTTGCCAGGGTTGCAGCAGCTTTGCTACAACCCATGCCCTTCCGACGAGGCAATACCCGAGTAGGGTAGACGAGGAGGAAGGGTGGCAAAAGCCGTCAAAAGGGCGTTTTTGGACCCGCAAAGCGAGTTTTGCAATTCCCTCATCTTGATATTTTTTTCTTGATTGGGCTGAATCAAGTCCAACTTTTGAGTTTTTTTGTGTATAAAAACCCCTTTCTGTTTTAAATAATCTTCCAGTTCGACCGTAGGTCGAACTTCCGAGGACAAATAGACTAGGTATTCGGGCCGAAAATGTGCAAAGTCGAGTTTAAGGCCGCCTACCTCGTCTGCCTTGTATAAATCCTCTTGCCCAGGAACACAGAATCACAACCCCTAGGATGCTAGCAATAACAACCAAAGATTGCCCCACGGAGACCTTGATTGCATCGATAAAGAGCATCTTGCTGCCCACAAAGAGCAAGATAGCACTAAGAGCCCATTTAAAATATTTGAGCTTATCTAAAGAGCCTGCAATCACGAAATATAGGGAGCGCAGGCCCAAAATGGCAAACACATTTGAGGTATAGACGATAAAGGGGTCTGTCGTAATAGCAAAGATCGCAGGAACCGAGTCGAGGGCGAAGATCACATCGGTACACTCGATGATAATAAGCACGAGTAGGAGAGTTGTGACCTTAAATTTCCCTCTTTCCTTAACTAAAAAGGCTCCCCCATGAGAAGTGGCAGTAAAAGGGAAAAATCTTTGCAACTGCTGGAAAACAAAAATTTGGAGCTTCCCCTTTTTTTTCTTTTTCTCCAATGCCAGTTTGATGGCAGAAAAGATAAGCATTAAGCCGAGTAGATAGAAGATCCAATGGAACGTCGTAATGAGAGAGATTCCTGTTAAAATGAGAGCTATCCTCAATACAAAAACACCTAAAATCCCCCAGAAGAGGACTTTATATCTGTGAGTTGGCGCAATGTGGAATTGGGTAAAGATAAGAGTAAATACAAAGAGGTTATCCACACTGAGCGATTTTTCAACGAGGTAGCCCGTAAAAAAGGCGACCGCTTTTTCAGATCCAAAGAAGAGGTAGATAGCCCAGTTAAATAAAAGCGCCGCCCCGATCCAAAAGGCACTTAAAACCCAGGCTTTACCGACCTCGAGAGGTCTTTTCTCTCTGCGAAATAAGATCAAGTCGACAGCGAGAAGGAAAAATAAAAGCAGATGAAAGCCGCCCCAAAATAAAAAGGGATGTGTCATTGTACCCCTCTGGCTACAAGCTGCTCTTCTAAATGCTCTTGCACTTGAGACATGATGTAAAAGCTTCCGCAGACGACGAGGAGCTCATCGTGTGCCAAAGCCTCCCTATAGGCTTGATCGACCCCTTTTCTTAGCGTAGAGTGCGCCGTAGAGAGATCCGATGTGAGAACTAACTGCAACTGCTCTACAGAGGCTGCGCGAGAAGAGTTAGCTTGAACGAGATGGATGTGGGTGGCTACATCGGCAATCAATTCAAGGCAGGCGGCATAATCTTTATCTTTCGAAATCCCGAAAAGAAAGCGGAGTTTTCTATGGGGAAAGAAGCTGTGGAGCGCTTGGAGAAGGTGGAACACCGCTTCTTTGTTGTGGGCGACATCGAATACAACATTGCCTCTCACTTCAAAACGGCAGGGAGGGCGGTGAGTGAGAGCCTTTGTGATGGATTCTTCTGAGAGAGTAAAGTGTGTATTTAGTTGCTCTAGAGCCAGCTTG
>JAHFTN010000055.1 GCA_023269365.1 Chlamydiota bacterium
TACTAATACGCATAGTCTCGATGTTAACAAAAATGACTCAAGGCACTTCTTTCGTGAACGTTACCGTGCCCGTTACCTTGCCCGATTCCCTTCCCTTAGTAGGGGTAGCTGAGTAGTTACGAAATTTTTTACCTTTTTTCCATCCTGTCCATCCTAATATCTTGTTATTTTTGTCCGATCTCTCTGTACACGACAATTTTTTTCCCTCTGCGCCCTCCGCGTCTCAGCTCCTCTCTGCGCTGATGAAGTTTTTCCTCCTTAGTTTAAATGGAGCAATATTTAGACTCAGGCACAATTCCATCAGCGCAGAGAGGAGCTGAGACGCGGAGGGCGCAGAGGAAAAAAAAATTGTCGTGTACAGAGCCTGTCTCTGGGAAATCATATGCAACCTCCTTATTATAAAACACAACGGCTAACGGGAGCTGCTGGTCTGCACCTCTCCAAGTTGCAGTTTAAAAAGGAACACAGTACACTCCGCTTCTTTTACAGGAGTAAGAGGGGGTGGGTACCTATGCATCAGACAAAATACATTTTTATTAGTGGAGGGGTGGTCTCTTCTTTAGGGAAAGGGTTGACAGCGGCATCGATTGCCATGCTATTGGAAGCAAGAGGTCTCAGGGTGGCCATGCTCAAATTGGATCCTTACTTAAATGTCGATCCGGGGACGATGAACCCTTTTCAGCACGGCGAAGTGTATGTCACGGACGACGGAGCGGAGACAGATCTGGACTTAGGCCACTACTACCGCTATACGAACGTGCCTATCTCTCGCCTTTCGAATGCGACGTCGGGCCAGATCTACGATACGGTGATTAAACGGGAGCGGCGCGGCGACTACCTGGGCAAGACCGTGCAAGTCATTCCCCACGTAACAGATGAGATTAAGCAGCGCATCTTGGCCTGCTCTAAGGGACATACCGATCCCGATGTCGTCTTGGTGGAGATCGGCGGCACGGTAGGAGACATCGAATCGCTCCCTTTTTTTGAAGCGATTCGACAGTTTCGCTATGAAAGACCACGGGATTGTTTAAACCTCCATCTAACCTATGTCCCTTTTTTGAAAGCGGCAGGGGAGGTGAAGACAAAACCCACACAACACTCAGTACAGGTGCTACGAGGGATTGGAATTATTCCCGATCTGATTTTATGCCGCTGTGAAGAGGCCCTTTCAGAAGAGTTAAAAGATAAGATCAGTTTGTTTTGTAGCGTACCCAAGGAAGCTGTCATCGACGTCGCAGACGTTGCCACCTCCATTTACGAAGTGCCGATGAGCTTGCATAAACAAGGGCTCGATGAAAAATTGTGCTCAATACTCGCTCTCCCTTCCAATAATGCAGACCTTGCGAAGTGGGAGCAGATGCTCTACAACTTGCGCAACCCCAAAGCAAAAGTGGTCATTGGGATTGTGGGCAAGTACTTGCAACACCAAGATGCGTATAAGTCGGTATTTGAAGCGCTTCACCATGCGGCGATTCACAATCAAGTTTCCATTGAAATCCGCTCGTTTGAATCAGATAAAGTGCTCGCAGAAGGAGAGATCTCAAAGACCATCGGTGGGTGTGATGGGTACCTCGTGCCCGGCGGCTTTGGAGAGCGGGGCTGGATGGGAAAAATCATGACGGCAAAGTACTGCAGAGAAAAAAAACTCCCTTACCTAGGCTTATGTTTGGGGATGCAGGTGATGTGTGTCGAGTTTGCTCGCCACGTATTGGGACTGCACGAGGCAAATACGACGGAGATCGACCCTGAAACAGCCCACCCCGTGATCTCACTACTTAGTGAACAAAAAGGGATAGAGCATTTGGGTGGCACGATGCGCCTCGGTGCTTTTCCCTGCGTCCTTAAGGCAAATACAAACGCGGCCAAAGCGTACGGCTCGTTAAACATCTCCGAGCGGCATCGCCACCGCTTTGAATTCAACAACCTCTACAAAGAACAGTGTGAAAAGCAGGGGCTCATCTTTTCTGGAGTGCTGGAAAATGGACAGCTATGTGAAATTGCAGAAGTGAAAGACCACCCCTGGATGGTCGGGGTCCAGTTCCACCCTGAATTTAAGTCGAAGCCGACAGATCCCCATCCCCTATTTAGAGATTTTATCGCAGCCGTTTTAAAGGAAAGGGGTTGATCTTTGGGACGTATTGTAGGAATCGATTTTGGGCTCGCTCGCTTTGGCCTTGCCATCTCCGATGAAAAAAAAATCATCGCTACCCCTCTAAAAACCCTCCCCGCCTCCAGAAACCCTGCTCACACCGCGCAAAAGATCGCAGAAGCTTTGGCTTCTTACAAGAATATTGAGTCGATTGTCATAGGGCTTCCCTTGCTATTGAATGGAAAAGAAGGGGAGATGGCCAGTAAGGTGAGAGCCTTTGCAGAAATTTTAAAGACACACCTCCCCTACCCGATCTTCTTTTGGGATGAGAGGTTAACCTCTGCTGGGGTGGAGAAGATGTTAGTGGGATTTGATGTGTCGCGAAAAAAAAGAGCGGCCCTTAGCGATTCTCTTTCTGCAATCAGTATTTTACAAAACTATCTCGATTCGCTAAGATGTTGATTTGATACTCCGTTCGGTTGAATACTCCCCTTTTGGGCGACGAGGAACACAGCAAAATCGAAGATTGCGTTCCGAATGAGGAGGACCACTCCCGAATAGGAAAGGCCGACGAAGAGGATCGATTTTGCAAAGTTCCTCGTTGTCCAAAAGGGGAGTATTCAACCGAACGGAGTACATGACACAACCCCATCCTTTCAGTGAGCCTAGCTCTTCGAGCCGCTTTATCGAGCCCTGCATTCTCGTCATCTTTGGCGCGACGGGGGATCTGACTGCAAAAAAACTCTTGCCCGCCCTCTACAACTTAGCAAGAGAAGGGCAGCTCCCCTCCCAATTTGCGTGCGTGGGCTTTGCGAGAAGAGACAAGACCCACGAGCAGTTTAGAGAGGAAATGAAGCAAGCGATCACCACCTTCTCGAGGGTCAAACCTTTAGATGAAGCCCTATGGACTCACTTTCAAGAAAATCTCTACTATCATAAGGCGGAATTCCACGAAGAGGAAGGGTACCGCTCTCTACAAACTTTCCTCTCAGGGCTCGATGCGAAACTGGGCACCAAGGGCAACCGGGTTTTTTATCTTTCTACACAGCCGAGCTTCTTTCCCCTCGTCTGCGAAAACATGCATAAGGCAAGCCTCGTATATGACACAGAAAAGGTGCAAGACAAATGGTCGCGCATCATCATCGAAAAGCCCTTTGGGCATGATTTAACCTCAGCGCAATCGCTGCAAAAGGAGCTACTCCGCTTCCTTCATGAAAAGCAGATCTACAGGATCGATCACTACCTGGGAAAAGAGACGGTGCAGAACCTGCTCGTCTTCCGCTTTGCCAACTCTCTTTTTGAATCGGTATGGAATCATCGCTATATCGACCAGGTCCAGATGACTGTCGCAGAAGATATCGGCATCGGGACGCGAGGGGCTTTCTGGGAAGAGGCGGGGATGCTGCGCGACATCGTTCAAAACCATATGATGCAACTCCTTTCCCTTGTTGCGATGGAGCCCCCTGTAAACCTCAGCGCCAACGCGATCCATGACGAGAAGGTAAAAGTATTAGAAGCGATCCGCCCCTTTACCTCCTCTGATCTAGAAACGGCTGTCGTCAAAGGGCAGTATGGGAAAGGTTTTGTGGGAGGGCAACCTGTAGTAGGCTACAGAGAAGAGAAGAACGTCTCCCCCACTTCTCTCGTCGAGACCTACGTGGCGATGCGCCTATTTATCGACAACTGGCGCTGGTCGGGCGTGCCCTTCTACTTGCGCAGTGGGAAAAGACTGCCCAAGAAGGCAACAGAGATCGCCGTGATATTCAAGGAACCGCCAGGCGTCCTCTTCCAACAGCTTAACCAACGCAACGAGCCCAACGTTCTCTCCATCCGGATCCAACCCGACGAGGGGATGGGACTCAAGATCAACTGCAAAGTCCCAGGTCCCTCAAGCCCTATCCAACCTGTGAAGATGAATTTTCGCTACGGCTCTTACTTTGGGATGAGTCCGCCAGAAGCTTACGAGAGGCTGATCCAAGATTGCATCCTAGGAGATAATACCCTCTTTGCAAGGGATGATGAGGTCTTTAACTCATGGAAGCTCTTGACTCCCCTGATTAACTATTGGCAATCTGTAAAACCCCAAGATTTTCCCAACTACGCCTCTGGCACCTGGGGACCTAAGGCCGCTGATGAGATGCTTGCCTTCGACAACCGCAAGTGGAGGCTCATCTAGTGGCAAATGCTCTTAAGGCTGTGGCCCCTCAAGATATTCAAAGCGCGCTAGATCAGATTTGGGAGTCGCTAGAGACGACTAACGTCGCAAGGGCGTGTCTATTCAACCTGATCTTCTACACAAAGAAAGACCAGAGGATCCCCTACGTGCAACGCCTCGCTCAAAAGGTGATAGAAAAGTTCCCCTCGCGCGTCATCTTCGTCACAGCAGACAAGATGTCTCCTTCTAACACCCTGAAGACAGAAGTGTCGATCCTCACCTCGAGCAAGGGGGAATTCGATGTCGCCTGCGACTATATCCAGATCGATGCGACAGGCTCTTCTCTAGAGCAGATCCCCTTCGTCGTCCTTCCCCACCTGCTCCCCGATCTTCCCGTCTATCTCCTCTTGGCAGAAGATCCCACGCAAGAAGACCCCGTCTGCACAGCCCTTCAGAAATTTGCCCACCGACTTATCTTCGACTCTGAGACAACAGACTCTCTTGTTTCCTTTGCAACGACCCTTCTTTATCAACATCAGAAATTAAAAATAGATATCGCCGACCTCAACTGGGCGCGCCTCGAGAGTTTTAGAGAGATGCTCTCAATGGCCTTTTATTCCGATGAAAACCTCACCCAAATCAGGCGCTGCAAGACGATTCAGATCTCTTATAACGCACAAAAGACCCCGTTTTTCTGCCACACCAAAATCCAAGCCCTCTACCTCCAAGCGTGGCTAAGCTCCCAACTCGAGTGGACATTTTGCTCTTCAAGAGAAAATAACGGCTCTCTCGTCTTACTCTATAAAGGGGCGGCAGGCCCTGTGGAGGTGACGTTGATCCCCATAGAATCGACAGAGCTCCCTCCGGGTCTTGTCTTAAGCGTGGAGATCACAACGCAAGATGATGAGCATTTCTTTTTCAAGCGCGATACTAAACTGATCCACCAGATCACTTTTCAACATTCGACAAAAGAGCGGTGCGACCTCCCCTGCCACTACGTATTTTCCAAGGTGGAATCGGGCCACTCTTTAATCAAAGAGATCTGCCATCGAGGTACCTCTTCCCATTTCCTTTCCGTCCTACGCCTCTTTCAAACCTGGGGAGAAACTCCTTTATGTTGATTGAAAAACTCATTCCCAAATCGTGGGACGAGAGAAAAGACCTCATCGTGCCAGGGAACAGCGCCATGACCCTCACCTTCTGCGTCGAGCACTTTGTCGCAACAGCAAAAAAAGCGATCCAGCACCACGACGCTTTTTTCGTCGCCCTTTCGGGTGGCTCCACCCCCAAAGCCCTGTTTGAAAAACTCTCCGCCTCCCCTTACAAAGAACTCATCCAATGGGAAAAGATCCACCTCTTTTGGAGCGATGAGCGTGCGGTTCCCCCGACAAGTGAGGAGAGCAATTACCATATGGCCCTCTCTTCTGGCCTCGGGCAGATGCCCATCCCCAAAGCACAGATCCATAGGATGCACGCAGAAGACAACATCGAAAACAACGCGCAGCTCTATGAACAGACCCTTGTAGCGACCTTGCAAGGGCGCCCCTTCGATCTCATCATGCTCGGCATGGGAGAAGATGGCCACACCGCCTCCCTCTTTCCCGGGACTGCCGCCCTGCAAGAACAGGTGCGCCTCGTTGTCGCCAACTTCATCCCCCAAAAAAACGCTTGGCGCATGACCTTCACCACCCCCTGCATCAACCAAGCCAACCTCGTTGTCATCTACGTCCTCGGTTCACCCAAGCGCACCATCCTGAAAGAGGTCCTCTCCTCCCCCACCCTCCTCTACCCGATCCAATACGTCGGCACCCCTACCCATAAAGCCCTCTGGATCGCCGACGAGGCCGCCGCCGAAAACCTCTCCTTGCGTAAATAGTTTACAAAACATGCATTTTATGTAAGAGGTCTAATGAAAACTAAAAGGAAA
Source organism: Chlamydiota bacterium (assembly GCA_023269365.1). Taxonomy (GTDB): domain Bacteria; phylum Chlamydiota; class Chlamydiia; order Chlamydiales; family Rhabdochlamydiaceae; genus CAJCIW01. Next base: position 6,172 of record JAHFTN010000055.1, read on the forward strand.
AGCGTTGACTTGGAATTTGGTGTTATCAGAAGGTGGTAGAATCTCAATGACTGTAGTCACATGAAAAGAAAACCGCTGCTCTCCTTGCTTAAGTCTTACTACCCCACCGATGAGGAAAAGGTGTTTTTGGAGAGGTTCATCCATTTTGTGGAGACAAATCCAGACTGCTTTGAGAGGAGCTTGGAGGTAGGACATGTCACGGCCTCTGCTTGGCTTCTCAATAAGGAAAGAACACATGTCCTGTTGATGCACCATGCCAAGCTTCACCTGTGGGTGCAGCTCGGGGGGCATTGCGATGGGGACCCCGATGTGCTTGGGGTCGCCATCAAAGAGGCACAAGAGGAATCGGGCTTGACACAGATTCGGGCTGTTTCTTCCTCTATTTTCGATATCGACATCCACGTGATTCCTGCAAGAGAAGAGGTTAAAGAACACCTTCACTACGATGTGCGCTTTTTGCTTCAGGCTTATGGCGATGAGGCGATTGTGCAAAATAGGGAATCCAACGAGCTGCGCTGGGTAAGCTCGAAACTCGGCCTCGAGGGGCTCGATCCTTCCGTGTTGAGGTTGTTCCGCAAAGGAAAACCCTTTTTAAAGAAAAAGAAAAATTGAAGAAAAGGGCCCCGTTTGTCACAATACGCACAAACTGATCTTGAGGCGGCATCCTATGAGAAGATTCATCTTGACCCTTTTGCTCTTTGCTATCACGAGCGTAGGGGACTGCGACGAAGGGCTTAATAGCTACGTAACAGAGACAAACGAGATCTACCGCACTGGGAAGGGCTCTGCAGAGGGGGCATTCACAGCGATCTCTACTTCGATGCTGGGGTGGGGAATTGGACTGGCGGTCGTTATCGGGGTTCTCGTCTCGGTGCTCAACCAAAGTGCGGCCGGGCATTCTCACACAACGACGGATTCTGATTAGTATGAAATTGTTTTTGTGGGTCTTTATTTTTTGCGCAGAGGTCTGTCTTTTTGCTGAGAAATCCCCTGTCTCTTTTTGCTTTTTCCTTCCCCCACAGGAATGGGAGATCGCAGACCCCACGACCCTCTCCTCTCGGGTGAAAATTGCCTTTTTTAAACCCAAATCCCACGGTTTTTTCCCTTCGATCAACTTGTCTGTGGAGAAAACCTCTGTTTCTTTGAGTGACTATTTGAAAGCCGTCAAAGCAATTCATGAGCAGGATCGCAATAACCACTGGAGAGCTCTTGGGAAGGTCCACACGGCAGCCGGGCTCGCTCAGCTGACAGAGATCGATACCTTATCTGAATGGGGCCCCGTCAGGATGTTGCAACTCATTCTTCTCAAAGAAGGGCATGCCTATGTGCTAACAGCGGCGGCTCTCAAAAAAGAATTTTCTAAATTTTATAAAGAGATACAAACCGCATTTCGCTCCTTGACCCTGACAACGGATTTATTGAGTTGCATCCCTCTACTCGAAAAGAAAGAGGGGCTCAAACAAAAGCAAGCGGGACTGCTTGGGGTAGCCAAAGAGGAAGACTTCCAAGAGAAATACTGGCCCTCCTTTCAGCAAGAGGTCGTGACCCAGTTTGCTGAGATGGGAGCCTATTGGCAGGTACTGCTCTTAAAACAGACACAAGAGCAGATCGCACAAGTGAGAGCGAGGCCCCTTGACCCAGATCCTTCTTAAAAAAGTCAAGGTCCACAACCTCAAAGGGGTGGATCTCACACTCAACCACAACGAGCTGATCGTCTTCACAGGCGTGTCGGGGTCGGGAAAGTCGTCTCTTGCCTTCGACACGATCTACGTCGAGGGGCAGCGGCGCTATGTCGAATCCCTCTCGACCCACGCAAGGCGCCATCTAGAAGATCTCATTAAACCCGACGCGGAACTCATTAGCGGGATCTCGCCCACCATCGCCATCGAGCAAAAGACAGCGGGGAAAAATCCCCGATCGACAGTCGGAACGATGACGGGGATCTACGACTTTTTGCGCGTTCTTTTTGCACGTGTGGGGATTGCCCATTGCCCCGTGAGTCACGAGGTCGTCACCCCTCAGAGCGTGGAGCAGATCTTACACGCGCTACGCTCTCAAAATAAGGAGACGCGCCTGATTATTTTGGCTCCTTACGCGCGCAACAAGAAAGGAGAATTTAAAGACGACTTCCTAGAGCTTGCGCGCAAAGGGTATATGCGCGTGCGGCTCGATCACAACATCATCGACTTAAGCCAAAGCATTTCTGTGGAGGGGAAGGTGGCTCACGATGTCGACATCGTCATCGATAGGATTGCGCTGCATGAAGGAGAGGAGAACCGCCTTATCGAGGCGGTGACTCAGGCCCTCGAGGTAGGGCAAGGGCTGATGAGCGCTCTCAATACAGACACCCAAGAAGAGGAGCTCTTTTCTCAGCACGCCCACTCGCCTAAGTCAGGCCTCTCTTACCCTCCGTTGAATCCTTCCGATTTTTCCTTTAATCACCCCTCGGGGATGTGCCCCACATGTCAAGGCTTGGGGATCACGCAAGAGTTTGATTTAACAAAAGTGATCGACCCGGAGCTTTCTTTATCAGAAGACTGCTGCAATGTGGCAAGCCCCTACAAGACGGTGCGCTATGACAATATCTACAACAACCTCGCCAAACTCTTCGGATTCAAGAGTACGACCCCCTGGAAAGAGATCCCCAAAAAAGGGCAAGACGCTTTCCTGTGGGGATTAGAAAAGAAGTGGACCCGGATGGACTTTGTCCATCCCACGAAAAAGAGCCGCTGGACAGAATATGTCCAGTGGAGAGGGGTATTGCATGAAGCCAAAGAGCGGTTCAACCAAGCGCAGCATGAAGGGTATCGGCAAGCAAAAAAACTCTTGATGCACGAGTCGATCTGCTCTAGCTGCCAAGGAGAGAGGATTCGCCCCTACCCGGCTGCTGCTACGGTCGGGAAAAAAAGGATTTCTCAAATTACGGGGATGGCGATTGATGAGGCGTTGGATTTTTTTGAGAAGCTGACGTTAAGACCTCAAGAGAGACACATCGCAGAGGAGCTGTTAAAAGAGATCACAGAGAGGCTCCGTTTTTTAAAAGAGGTGGGGCTCGGTTACCTCTCGCTAGAAAGGAGCGCTCCGACATTGAGTGGAGGGGAGTCGCAGCGGGTCCGCTTAGCTTCGCAGATCGGTTCTGGTCTTGTGGGTGCGACCTATGTGCTCGATGAGCCGTCCGTCGGGTTGCACCCAAGAGACAACCGCAAGTTGCTAGAGACACTCCAGAGCTTAAAAAATTTAGGCAACACCGTCATCGTCGTTGAGCACGACGAAGAGACGATCCTTGCTGCCGATACGATTGTCGATGTAGGGCCTCTTGCAGGAGAGTGTGGAGGCGAGATCGTCGTCCAGGGAGATGTCGAGGCACTTGTAAACTGTGCTAAATCTATTACGGGGGCTTACCTTTCGGGGAAATTGCGCATCCCCGTTCCTAAACGGCGCAAAGGGAGCAAAGCGCTCATTTTGGAGCAGGTTTCCCATCACAACTTAAAGGGGATCAACGTGAAAATTCCCTTAGGAGTCCTCGTCGCTGTAACGGGAGTGTCCGGTTCGGGAAAATCTTCACTCATTACAGATACCCTCTATCCGCTTTTGGCCAATACATTACATAAAGCAGCGCTCCCTGTAGGAAAACACAAGGCCCTTAAAGGGATTGAAGAGATTGACAAGGTGATAGCCATCGACCAGACGCCGATTGGGAGGACTCCTCGCTCCAACCCCTCTACATTCATAAAGCTCTTCGATGAGATCCGCGAGCTCTTTGCAAGGCTGCCCCAGAGTGTCGCTAGTGGCTATAAATCGGGGCGGTTTAGTTTTAATGTACAAGAGGGCTCCTGTCCCCACTGCGCTGGCATGGGGATGATCAGAATCGATATGGACT
>JAHFTN010000056.1 GCA_023269365.1 Chlamydiota bacterium
ATTTTTTAAGCCCAAAAAATGGGGGTTTACGAAAAATTTTTCGCAAAATCCCTCAATCTTCAAGGGGATTTTTTTCTAGCGGGAGCTGCTGCGTCCTGACCATCCTAATATCTTGTTATTTTTCTTTTTTCTTGGTTGTTAGCCCATCGTTTTTGCGTAGGCTTTTAGGATGTCGAAAATGGCGGCTTCGATCTTTGCTATGATGGAATGAAGAGCAGCGGCTTCTTGCTGCCCTTCTTGGAAGGAGAGCTGTTTTAAGCTGCGCTTAGATTCTATGCCTGAAGATTTGCTGCTATGCCATAAATCGGAGACGGGAGCAACGCCACCAAAAAATTTGGAGGCAGTAGAGGCTGTCGTCCTTAGAAATTTGGAGCCACCCAGCGCATCGACAAGGGCATTGATGCGGGCGCTTTCATAGGGAAGACTATTCTTGTGAAGGAGGCTTCCTAAAATCGCAAGACTTGCGCCAAGAGAGGTGAAAGAAAGGGTGGAGTAGCCTTGCCAGTTTTTTTGAGAATGGAGATCTTGTGTCATCGTTCTAAAGCAGTTGATGTCGTGGCGCACAAGACTGAGCGCTTCACTATTTAATCCATGTAACATCTTAGAGAGCTCTGAGAGGAGGGAAAAGAGCTCATCCAAGCGGTCTTGATGGGGAGCGCTAGAGCAAGAAGGGGTTGCAATGACATCTGCTGTGCGGGGCATAAAATCACCTGATGAGTTGGGTCTTGGTTTTGTGGATGAGATCTAATGCGTTTTGGGCCTTTTTCAGTGCATTTTTAAGCTCACTTAAAAAGATCCTTACTTTTTCTGTAAGGGAGCTTAACTCCTCCCTCTCTTCTGTGAGGTGCCCTTGGATGAGCTGCAAGTCGGCTTGGATCCAGAGGGTTTGCGCGTCCGTAATCCCCTTTCCCATCGTCGTCATCCCACTAAAGAGGGAAAGGGCTGTCTGGGCAATGAGCGCTGTGTTTTGCACTGCGAGGGCAGCTCCATAGATAGATCCTGCGATGCCGCAGCTAGCAGCAAGGACCCCAAGTGCAGTCGGAAGGAGGAGTGCCAACTGTTTTTTCCTCTCCTCATTTTCATGGGAGAGCTGCCCTGCGACCCAATCCCACGCCCGGCTCTCAGAAAGGGTGGTATTTGCAAGGGAGAGAAGGCCAGAGGCAATCATGATCCCTCCCACAAGGGCGCCCCCACCAGAGGCGATGCAAGAAGCCCCCAGGACCATCGTGATGGCAGCGAGCAGACAAGAGGCGATCTTTTTTAACATCGACCAAAAATTCCCCGATTGAGCCTTTGTCGCTGCTTCTTTCAGCTTTTGTATGTTCTCCACAGAAAGGGAGCGAATCTTTTCCTTCACATCCCCGAGGCGCATCGTTACAGAATTGAGGATTTCGCCTATCGAGCATTCTAACTCATTTGCCAAAGAGATCAAGCGGTACTCCGAAGAGGGACGCATGAGCTGCGGCGGCTTTTGTTCCCATGAAGGGAGGGGGTCTGCGGGTTTTTTTTCAAAATTTCCAAGAGGAAACAAAGGGGGAAAGGGAGGAGATTCAATGCGTGCCATGGAGTTGCTCTTTAAGTTGATAAATCTGCATTTCTAACTCGGCATCTCTGCAGCAACAAAGCGCTTCCTCTAGGGCTAGAAGAGCTTCTTGGGGCTGCTCCAAATACATCAGACACTCTGCCACGTGGAAATAGGAAGAGGGGTCTTTTGTCTCGATGAGCACCGCTAAACTCCAAGCTTGGAGCGCCGCTTCATAATCCCGACACAGCTGTTTTGCGCTTGCAAGCCCTTGCCAGTAGGCAAAGGAGAACGGGTCGATCAAGATGAGCTGGGTGAAAAGGGCCGCAGCTGTGCGGTATTCCCCTTTTTCATACTGAGAAAATGCCTCTGCATGCAAAGCCCTCTCTTGTGCAGCAGGAAGAGCTCGAACCTCTTTTTCTCCCAATAACTGTAACACCTGAGATTGAAAAGTCATTGTCCCATCTTGCTTAAAATGTGTCTAATCTCTCCCTCTTGCCCCTCGAGCATCTTCTTCCCTTTTTCCACCATCTGCCCCTGGTCATCATAGGCCCGGTTGATATGCAATAAGTGCTCGTTGACATCAGAGGTGTGCATCTTTAGCTCCCCGTCTAAGCCTTGAATCACAGCTTCTATCTCTTCTTCTTTCAAGAGGGTAAATTTCAACTCACAGCCGAGGAGCTCATCGATAGAGCGCTCTTTGAAATCGTCTGGCAGCCCCTGAATCAGGTCGGAGAAAATGGAGGGGTTCGCTTGGTGGATATGCAAAATGTCGCGCTGTAGCGACTTATTTTTATTGAGATCTAGCGGCTGCTTTTTCCGCTTGGCATGGGAGAGCTCATTTGTGACATCGGAGATGAGCTTAATTTCGCGGTTTGCGTTAGAGAGCTTGTCTTGCCTATCTGCAATTTTTTTCTCTTGAACCTCGAAATACTTTTCAAAGCAGCCAAGAGCAGAGAAGGCCAAATTAGTATCGAGTGCAGGATCAACTGTTTTAGGCATAGGAAATGGGGTGTTAGACGACCGCCAATTTAGCAATCGACCCGATTTTTTTCAACAGACTTTTTTCGGAACATTATAGTCTCTTCAGTATTCAATAGAAGGAAGAACAGCGGGACACTCAATTAGCCTTTCCTCCTCCTTCTTGATCTGCTTTTCTAATTTCTTAACATCTTTTTCTACTGGCAACTCTTCTGGATAAATATTGCTTTCTATCAGAACGCGGCGCACACCTTGATTGTTTTTTATATGCTCTTCCGTAATCCGATGCTCTCCTTGCAAATTTTCCTTTTTGACATTGAAATGTGTGATTTCTCCTACAAAATCTTTAGCTTTAATTGTAATAGTCGGTAAAAAGTCAGCTAAAGCTCGGGATTCGGGGACTCCTAATTTGCGCTTCATTTCAATGGTAGTACTTCCTCCGAAAAGAGCTCGATCTCCCTGACTGCGAATTCTAGCAAAGCCCTGATCATCTACTCCATGTTGATAAAGAACTGAAGAGAGTTCTTTTTCTGTCTGCGTGAGTTTATGTCTCGCCTCTAGGCGTTCTAACATTGCAATGTGTTCTTCAAGCAATTCCTGTTTTCTTGTCTGTAAAGCAAAGTAGCTTTGAGCAAAAGCAATAGGCTCTTTGCGGGAATCTCCATTTTGGGCAATTAGATAACATGCATAACGAGATAGCATGATATCTGGGATCGCTCGCTTTGTACCAGAACCAAGACTGACCATTTTCATGACATCACGAAAATGACTGTTTATAAGTAACTTAGAGTTAGAACATGCTATTTTTGCTTTTTCAATGACGTGAAGAAAATTGTCCCAGCTACTATAAGCAAAAAGCTCTTGCAGATCTCTTGCCATCCAATATTCGACATCCTGTTCAACATGGACAGTTTCTTCAAAGCTCCTGGATAGTTTGATAATGATTTCTTTTTTCATATCGACCTAGCTGGATTAAAAGATGGTGAGCAGCTTAGACGGCCCTTCAATTTTTTAATAGTGTGATTTTTCAAAATGAGGCATTCCAACAATAGCGGGAATGCCTCAACTCTTTGTACAGGACCCCAAATGGAGTTTTGCAATTCCCTCTATAAATAGAATCGCCTATGAAAAAGCACTCATTTGTCAGACTGGACTTTAGCCATTGGGAGGCGGCAAGTTCGCGAGATAAAGCCTCCTGGCTCTATTGGCTTTATTAATGGTCGGCTTGAATAAGCCACCATTAATAAAAGGGCCTCGCAAGAGGCCCGTGCCAATAGAGCCAGGAGGCTTTAGACGCGAAATTGCCTCCACCAATGGCTAAAGTCCAGTCAGATGAACCATTTTTTGTCCTGTACAAAGTCGAGTTACGGAGAGTATTTTATATTGCCGAAATATGGGGCTCCTGAAGAGTACGAAATAGACAAGTCAGTCGGATGTCCTAAACAGAGATTCGAAAGGATTTCAATAAAGACATTTCTGGGACAGCTCCCTTTGAGCCCTGGGGCTTTGACGTTAAAAAAAGTTTTTGTCTAATGTGGCTTTGTCGAGCTAATAGCTTTTGCGCCACTTGAGGGAAAACTTTCCCTCTTCTTGCTCTTGAGTTTCGGCTTGGAAGACAAAACCCTTCGGGAGCTCTACTTCGACGATGATTTGGCTGCTCGTCGCACTTTGGGAAAGGGTAACTAGGATGCCGCGGGTGAGGTATTTGCCGATTTGGACGGCGAGTTGATCGCTTCCCGGTGTCGAGGAGATATTGAGCCGGTCGATGCCGATACTTTTGCGGATCGAGGTGAGGACATCGGGTCCCGCTCCTCCTGAAAGACCGATGAGGGCGCTTGCGAGCTGGATCGCCTCTGACTGGCTGATTTCAGAGATATCTTTGTTGAATAAGATGAGCGCTAAAATCGAGCTTGTCGACTTATGGGGATTAGATTGGAAGGTGAGCTGCGGTGAAGTGAGGGGCCCGCGCATCATTGCCGTGATGGTGATATCGGGTAGACTCAGCGTGCCGCTGACGTTGAGATAGCCTGAGGGAGTGGGCTTGTCGCTAAAGACGAGACTCGCTTCTGTGAGCTTAAAGACCTTGCCAGAGAAGATGTATTCTCCCTTGATGAGTTTAAACTCCCCGTTGGCAGCAATTTTACTATTGGTCCCATGCAGATGGATATCCCCCTCGAGAAGGGCATCGAGTCCTCTTCCTTCCACGTGCACATCGTCATTAGCTGTGAGTTCTAAATCGAGATGGAAAGCGAAGCTGGGCCCAGGAAGGGGCGTTTTTTCTTTTAGGCGCGAAGGCTTATGGATATAGGTAAAGGGTAGTGAGGGGGTCTCATAGGGAAGGCGCTCTGTGAGCTGGATGTGCGCCTTGTCGATGAGGAGGTTGCCCTGTGTGTCCATCTGCTGCATATTCCCCAAGAGGTAGACAGGGCCAGAGAGGTGGGCATCGATCATATCAAAACCGAGTGCATGCAAGTTGTGCATCTCCGCATTTAAGGTAAAGGGGAAGTGGTCTTCCCTTTTGAGCTCGAAGCTCCCCGTTGCAAAAATCTCTCCTGACTGATCGTCTTGTGCATGGAGATTTAAGAGGCGAATTTCTGTATTTTGCGCTTCAAACTGCGCTTCGATCGACTTTAAAAATAGCCCGATAAAGTAGTTTTCATAGGAGCCGTTTTTCAAGGTGATATTTCCCTGTAAAGAGGGGTTTTCTAGCGTCTGTGATAGGAAGAGGCGGCAGGAGAGGTCCCCTGTAAAGTGGTTGGTGCCCAAATTGACAAAATCAAAGAGGTCTTGCAATCGCCCTTCAGCGATCACCTCTCCCGAGGTAGGACGAGTGGGGTCTAGATTCAAAGAGAAGGGATGAAGAGAGTATTGGGTGGGAAGGGTTGCGTGCGCATCGAGGAACTGCGCATCGCTAGCTTTAAGGTCTGTATGGATTTGCAGCGTATTTTGGTTGAGGTGCATCTGGATCGAGCCTTTGGCAAGGACCCCCTCTTGCGCACCCAATTGAGTGATAGATCCTTCCTCTAGCGTCGCATTGAGCGCGCCTTGGATCCCCTCTTGCGTCGCATCGAAAAAGGCATGCGCGCTGACAAACCCTTGCAAAGCGAAGCGGGGACGCAGACACCGCACCACCTCTAGTGGGAAATGTTCGATGTCGAGTTTAGCATGTGCGCTGTTTGTATCGAGTAGGCATTCAGCAAAAAGAGGGGAATTGCCTATCTGGATCTCTAAGGGAGTCAGACGGATCTCTTGGGGGTTGATATCGAGAGAAACGTCATGTTTCAACTCAAAATCCATCGTAGACAAGGTTCCTAGCAGTTGGTCGAGCTCCAGGTGGAAGGCTGGGGCTTTGTAGTTCCATGTCCCCTGGGAAAAGAGGGTAAAGGGCCCTTCAAGTCTTCCTTGCGCTTCTAAGGAGAAGGGGCAACGCTCCTCTTCTGAATAGGTATTGACGAGAAGCTTGTCTAGATAAAACCCTTGCCGATAGATCTTTTGCGCAACGAGAAGTATCTCTCCTCTGATCTCTTTTCTAAAATCGTTAAGTGTGCAGTTGAGATGCAGATCGTCGACGAGCAGATCATTGTAGTGAAAATTAGTGCCTGTAAAGACACAGCGCGCATTTTGTTTGCCTTCTTCAGAAAATAGGGTCAGATCGGCGAGCAAAGAGCCACGCAGTGCATCTACTTTGAAGAGCTCTTGATATCGATCTAGATTTTCTATGGATAAAAAGAGGCTCGCCTCATAAAGACCTGTCAGCGTGTTATACTGTAAAGAGCCCTTCGAAGTATCTCCTCCCGCTAGACACTCGAAATTTTCTACGCAAAAACTCTCTTTGGAAAGGGTGAGGCCAAATTCGCTTTTAAAGGGGATCCTCGCGTCTTCTGAAGAGAGGGTCACAAGGGCCTTCCCTTGAGCTTGCTTATAAGAGCCCTCTAAAGAGCAGAGGAGGGTATTGGCCTGAAATTTCTCGATCTCGAGTCCTTCTGTCTCCATGGAGAACTTCACTTCCCCTTTGTCATATAAGACTTTTCCTTTCCCCTTTCCCTTCAGAGAATCGACGCCCAGCAGTGCAAGGTCGGGCAGAGAAAAGAAGGCGAGAAGTTCACTACTTTCTAACTCCTCGCGTAGAGTGCCTTTGCCTTGGATTTTTATCAGGTTGCGACTCAGCGCAAACTGCTCCAAGGTGATCTCTTTTAAAGAGGGGAGGGCGAAGCTAGTTTTAAATCCCCACTTTTGAAAGTGGCCGCGCGTTGTTCCTCTCAACGGATTTTCTAGCGCTGTTCCCCCATAGAAAATTTCTTTCCAACTTAAGAAGGGTCCTGCAACCTCTAACGCTGCATTTAGAGGACCCTGCCAAGGGAGAAAAGAGGGGAGGGGATCGAGATGGCAAGATAAGCTGGCCTCGATCCAGTTTTTGCGGGCACTTCCTTGAAAAACCCCTTCGAAATAGGCCTCGTGGGAGTCGGGAGAAAATAGGTGCACATCTAATGCAAACTCCTCTGCTTTTTTGTTCAATAGCGCTCTTCCTCTCATCCCGACAGAAAATGTCTCGAGGGTTTTTCTATTGGTAAGCGCAAGCCGATCGATGGAGAAGTGGTTAAGAGCAATAGAAAAGGGGAGTGCAAACTGTTTTAGCCTCTCCCTTGCCAGAAGTTTCATTTCCTCTAGGGATAATGAAGAAGTTTCTTTCTCAGAAGAAAAGAGGTAATTCCCTCGATTGACACTGATATAATCCACCCCGATTTTCCCTTGAAATAAAGGAAAAAAAGCAAGGCGCAAGTAGAGCTGTTCTAAAGAGAGTGTTTCCCCATCAGAAAATGTTAAATGCAGCTCATGGAGACGCCAAGAGAAGGGGAGTCTTCCCTCTAGAGGAGAAAAGGTAGCCTCGATGCCCGCCTCTTTAAAGCTAGCTGTTAGGTGGGCCGTGATTTTTTCCTTCACAAATGCCGTTTGCAAAAGAGCAAACATCCCGCAGACAAGCAGAAATACAACGAGTAAGGGGCGAAGAAGCTTTGAAAAAACATGCATAACGAACTCGATTTTAAAACATTTGTCCTATACTCACAAGTGTTCTATATCTGGAATCGATCTTTTTACGAGGATTTAGAGGAAACGCCAAATCGACTCTGAAGGGGCCCATGAATGTGAAAAAACGCAATCCTAGCCCAGCCGACTTCAGCCATTTCCCGTGGGCAGTGGGGTATTGTGTCTTATAAACATTCCCTATGTCAAAGAACGGGACAAGTCCCAAAATCTCTGTCATGCGCAGCCGCGTCTCTAGCGTGTAGTAGAGAGCGGATCTGCCTCCGATCGGTTTTCTGTGGATAAGAGGGCTAACGCTCTTATAGCGATAGCCGCGCAAATCCTCTTCCGACCCCCCTAAAAATCGATTGCATAGGGGAATAGCGTCAAGCCCGTTGCTATAGATAAACCCGAGGGTGAACTTTTGTGCAAGGACGATCTTTTCTTTTCTATCCAGAGGGGTATACACCCCGGCAGTGAATTGCTGCGTTAAATAGATCTCATTGGTCTTGGCGCTGTTGAATGCGGGAGTTGTCGTGTATTGCAATGTAGCGCCTCTTGTGGGGTTGAGTAGGCTATTAGAAGAGCTCCAGCGAAGGTAAAGGGGGAGTTCGACGAGCCAGTAGTTGCCGTTGTGCACGCTGGAGGTGACGTAGAGGCGATCTCCCTTCAGACCAATAGAGCCTCGTAATCTCTTGGTGAGCTTCCTCTCAAATCTGTCCATTAAGCTATAAGAGCGCATCGAATAGGCGTAGATGTCTTCATGGGCAGCTTCTGCTTGGGCGATCATATCTTGCCCGACGCAATTGAAATCGGGGTGTAGGTAAGTCGCTACTCCCGTCTGGCTAATCCGCGTGATATCCCCCTGGAAGCTCAGGGTGCGCCCCATCCCCCCGATGTTGCGATTTTCCCAGCCGAAGGTAGCACCGAATCCAAATACCGTCTGGTAGCTCGCTCCGATGTTGACACTCTGGTACTTGGTCTCACTCACCTCAATTTTCAAGGGGATCTGCCCATTTGAAGAAGGGATCTCTTCATGAGAGATGAGAACGGAATTAAATAGTCCCGTGTCGATCAGAGTATTTTGCGTCTTATCTACCAACCTACTATCGTAGACCTCCCCCTCTTTCCATTCTGTTTTCCTCTCGAGAAACCTCTCCTTCACCCGCTTTACTCCCACGATCTTCGTAGGGCCAAACTCAACCCTCTCGCCTGTTTTCACATCGAGCCTGACATAGACCCCTTTTGTCTTCCCATCGACAATCACCTCTTGACTTTCAATTTTTGCCAGAGGATAGCCACACTCAGATAACCTTTGGAGCACTTTCATTTCCGCATCTAGAATCGCCTCCGTCTGAGCGGGTTTTTGCAGCCGCACCCCGATTTCACTGATATCGATCTGACAGCAAGGCGGCGCCCCTTCTGGCGACTGGCAGTAGAGATGCACATCGAACGACTCGAGGTTGTAGCGCTCTCCTAGTTCCACGCGGACAACGACCTCGACTTGGGTCCCTTCCTCGATGAGCTGAACCTCGATCTTCCCCTCATAGTAGCCATGCGCTTCCAATACCCTCATAAGGGTAGGGATATCGGATTCTGCTCTATATCTCAAGGCGTTGAGCGAGGGCGGCGGGCGTTTTTTCAAAGAGGCGAGGTGGGAAGAGAGCTTCATCTCTTTGAGGAGTTTGCTTTCATCAACCCCTTCAAAGCTGACATGGTAAGAGAGCCCCGCTCCCATCAGGACAAACGGCATCGACAGGAGAAACAAGGAGGTGAAAAAGAAGAATGGACGCATCGCATTTTAAAGATAGTTCCCCTCAGGTTAGAGAGTGAGCTATTTCCAAGGCAATAGCGAACTTAGAAATGCTTTAGATCTGAGAGGATTTTTTTCACCTGAATGCGAAGGTTATACCATTCGTCATTTGAAGTGATGTTTAGAAACTGCAAGGGTGGAAGATACGCAGCAGATTTGATTGTTGAGAATGTGATCGTTGTGGAGCTTAAATGTTGCACAGCTCTGTTGCCAGAGCATAAAGCGCAGGGTATAAATTATTTAAAGGCATCAGGGATCTCAGTTGGACTGCTGATTAATTTTGAACAACAGAAATTGGAATACAAACGCCTGCATCATCCCAACGAATTAGATGAGGTAGAGCAACTAAGACAGAAAATCCATGCCCTTATGAGATCAGACGAACAAAGCTGAACTGGATTCCTATCCTGTCCATCTTAATATCTTGTTATTTTTTTCTTGATTGGGCTGAATCAAGTCCAACTTTTGAGTTTTTTTGTGTATAGGTAAAAATTGGTGTATTGTTTTCCAGACGATATCATCGTCTACATCAAAATAGGCTCAAATGGTATAGTCTTAACTATGAACCTAAGAGAAAAAGAGAGGAGACAGATCTATGCTAAAAGA
>JAHFTN010000057.1:0-8602 GCA_023269365.1 Chlamydiota bacterium
GATAGACGCTTTCCTTGAATAATTCTCCTTGTGAAAATGGCCTCGTTTAACTTCTTGCGAAAGTCTGTAATTTTTTTTGCCATCTGATTTTTTATGGTCTCAAAGTCGGTATGAAGTTGATTTAAAAGCAGCCCCATAAACACAGGAAGGGTTTGTTGTGCAGCTTCGAGGTTTTTTAATTTCTCCACACTCTCTTTTACATAATCGGGAGCTGTGATGAAGCAGCCTTCCAAAAGAAATTGAAGGATTTGAGTTTGTTCTTTATCTGTAAAGTGATGCGTTTTTGCCATAATGTTAGCGGCAGTCACTTCGATTTCTTCTTTAGCAAGATGAATTTTTGCTAGCTTTTGAAGATTCGTTTCCTCATCGGGTATATGTGGATATTTAAGATGCTCCACCAAGGGAGCGATGAGAGTGTATTGCTGTAATAAGGCAATGGTTAAAGAGGTAATGTCATCTTTTGGGACTGTGACGATAGAAGTTTTTATCGTTGGACTTACTGCTGGGACAATCGTTGGACTTACTGCTGCGGCATTAGAAGTTTTAACAAGTGGAGAGGGTTGTGATAGCATTTGGAGTTGATCGAGCTGCTCCTTTTTCCCTTGCAAGCGCAAAAGTGCAGAGGTTGCTTCTGTGATGATAGAGCTTATAACATCCTTTTTAGCCTTAATTAGTCCCTCTATCAAGGGGTCTTGGGCTGTTTTTATGAGATAGTTCAGCACGAAATTTAGGAAAAATCTTAAGAACGGGGATACTTTGCTTAGATTCTCTCTCATTTCATTTTTAAAAGCGTCCATCTGTTTTGAATAGGAATTCAATCTCGTTATAGCTTCATTCATGTCATTTTGTTTAATTGCTGTCTGTGAAAGCTTCTCTTGTAGTTTTTGAGTCAGACGATTATCTGTTATGTATCCTAATTCTAAAAATGCCTCGCTCATTTGCAATAGAGATTTAAGAGAATCAATAACTTTTGTCGCTAAAGGGCTTAGAGCAGATAAAAATTGAGCTAAATAGGAGCTTCCAAAAAGAAGCTCGGTAGGTGGCTTTCGTAAAAAATAGCAATCTAACTCAGGGGCAGGGAGAGAAGAGGTTGTTTCTGGTGTCTTATCAACCCGTGTCTCTATGGTTAACTCAACCGGAAGAAAGGGTTTTTGTTGCTCTTCGAGGTACTTATCAAATTCGGCACTCTCTTTTTCTCTCTTTGCTTTATGGATTTGTTCTTCTCTTTCTCGTTGTTGCAATTTTACAGTGGTCTCTCGAATGCATGTCTCTGCATTAACTAATGCAGTTGCTCTAGCTGTCTCGAGTGGTTTTTTCTGCTTTTTCGGTTCTTCCTGCTTTTTGAAGAGGGTTAACCCCTTCTGTACTACAGAATTTACGGCATGAAGGGGCAATGGGGGCAATGAGTTCATTCTAAAACCAGTCTTGTTTAAGCTAAACATAATGAAGCCTATTGTTAATAATTAAATTATATACTAATTAAATTTTGCCAACTATTAAATAATATGTAAATTAAAATAATCAAAAATGATTTATTAAATTTTATTTTTTATATCACTTATAATTAATAAACATTTTAATATCATAAAATTCATATAAAAATTATTTTAATTCAAGGGGGAAAACCCCTTCTGGACAAAAGGGGGTCGATTCCAGTATGATCCTTCCCCATTCATCAAAATTTAAGTTGCCTCTTATGGAAAAGCAGAAATACGAGCACGGACATATCGAGGAGAAATGGCAAGGGATCTGGGAAGATCGGGAGCTCT
The DNA here is from genome assembly GCA_023269365.1 of Chlamydiota bacterium. Lineage (GTDB taxonomy): Bacteria > Chlamydiota > Chlamydiia > Chlamydiales > Rhabdochlamydiaceae > CAJCIW01. Next base: position 1,770 of record JAHFTN010000057.1, read on the forward strand.
TTAAGGCCTATTTTGACCCTAAAAAGCCCAAATATTACATTTTGGACATGTTTCCCTACCCTTCGGGGGCGGGACTACACGTGGGACATGTGACGGGCTATACGGCAACCGACATCCTAGCTCGCTATAAGAGGCAGAAAGGATTTAACGTGCTCCATCCGATGGGGTGGGATAGCTTTGGGCTGCCAGCGGAGCAGTACGCGATCCGGACGGGGACCCATCCCAAGGTAACGACAGAAGAGAATATTGCCACTTACAGAAGGCAGCTTAAGTCATTGGGGCTAAGCTATGACTGGAGCCGAGAGGTGGCCACATCAGACCCTAAGTACTACAAGTGGACCCAGTGGATTTTCACAAAACTCTACGAGAAAGGGCTCGCCTACGAGGCAGAGGTGCTTGTTAACTTTTGCCCAGCCCTTGGGACTGTGCTTTCCAATGAAGAGGTGGAAGAGGGGCGCTCGAAAGAGGGAGGGTATCTTGTCGAACGCAAGCCCTTGCGCCAGTGGATCTTAAAGATCACTGCCTATGCCGATCGGTTGGTTGAGGATCTCGAAGTAATCGACTGGCCAGAGCACTTGAAAAAATTGCAAGTCAACTGGATAGGAAGGAGCGAGGGGGCCAAGATCCATTTTAAAGAGCCCAAAACGGGGCGATCGATCTCTGTCTTTACGACCGCTTCCCATACCCTCTTTGGGGTAAGCTACCTCGTTCTCTCTCCAGAACACCCCCTCGTCGATGAGATCACTACACCTGATCAAAAAAAGGCGGTCGAAGCTTACAAGAGGAGTGTCTCTTCGAAAAGCGATCTAGAAAGAACCGATCTTGCCAAAGAGAAAACGGGAGTCTTTACGGGGGGATATGTGCTCAATCCCCTCAACGGGCAATTAGTGGCTGTGTGGATTGCCGATTATGTGCTTCACAATTACGGAACAGGGGCTGTCATGGGAGTCCCTTCCCATGATGAGCGCGATTTTGCGTTTGCAAAAAAGTACAATTTGGCGCTCCTTCCCGTCGTCTCTCCTCACCCAGAGGAGATCCCAGAAGGGTTGACTGTCCAAGATCTTTATCTAGAGGTTTTGCGAGGCCAGCGCTGCTGGGTGGGTTCAGGGACAATGACCCATAGCTCTCATGGCAACTTTTCCCTAGATGGGCAGAGTGTGGAAGAGGCAAAAGAGAGCGTAATGCGTTTTTTAGAGACGCAAAAAGCGGGGGAGAGGGCGGTGCATTACAAACTGCGCGACTGGCTCTTTTCCCGTCAGCGCTACTGGGGCGAGCCGTTTCCCATTTTACACTTTGCCGATGGCTCGAAGCGGGCGTTGGAATTAAACGAGTTGCCCCTCTGTCCGCCAGAGCTCGCAGATTTTAAACCTTCCCCTTCAGGAGAGAGCCCTCTTGCTAAAGTGACAGAATGGGTAGAGATCACCGATCCCAAGACAAAAAAACCTGCGAGAAGGGAAACCAACACGATGCCTCAATGGGCGGGCTCTTGCTGGTACTATTTGCGTTTTTGCGATCCCCATAATGAGACGGCCGCCTGGGGAGAAAAGGAAGAAAATTACTGGATGCCCATCGATCTCTACGTCGGGGGAGTAGAACATGCCGTTTTACATCTGCTCTATGCGCGATTTTGGCATAAAGTCCTCTATGATTGCGACCTTGTCAGCACAAAAGAGCCATTTCAGAAGCTGCGCAACCAAGGGCTTGTCGTCTCTCGCTCCTATCAACACCCTGGGGGATGTTACGTCCCTCCCGAAGAGGTGAAAGAGCAGATGGGCAAATTCATCCAGATCGGCACAGGGGAGGAGTTGAAAAGTCAAATCGACAAGATGTCAAAATCCAAACTCAACGGTGTCTCGCCTGATCAGATGATTGAAGAGTTTGGAGCCGATTCTCTTCGCCTCTACGAGATGTTCATGGGTCCTTTCGACAAAGAAAAAGTCTGGAACACCGATGCAGTAAGTGGATGCAGACGATTTTTAAACCGTTTTTACGATCTCATCGTATCGGATAAGGTCAGAGAGGAAGAGACACTAGAAGCGCTTAAACTCGGACACCGCCTTGTAGCCCAAGTTGAAAGGGAGATCGAAGCGATGCAGTTTAATACCGCGATTGCCAAGATGATGGAATTTATCAACGCATTTGCTCCGCTAGATGCTTATCCTAGAAGCGTTTTGAGGATGGTAACTCAGGTGCTCTATCCCTTTGCGCCTCACATTGCAGAAGAAGCATGGGAGCTGCTCGGAGAAAAGAAGAGCCTGACCTATATCCCTTTCCCTAAAGTCGATCCCCAGTACCTCATCGATGACACGGTGCTCTACGTGGTGCAGATCAATGGGAAGATGAGAGGAAAGTGGATGCTTCCCAAAGACGAGTCGGAAGAATCTCTCCTCGCCTTCATCCAAACGCAAGAGGGGATTAAAAAGTATTTGACAGGAGAGATTACGAAGGTGGTCTACGTGCCCAACAAACTCTTAAGTATTGTGTGTGATGTTTAGTCTTTTTTACAACCTCACCCTTCTTCTCCTAGCTTTTTTTCTTCTGCCCAAATTATTATGGCAGCGGTTGCGTTTGGGCAAATACCGCAACACATGGAAAGCTAGGCTGGGGTTTTCCCTTCCCGATTTCACGCCTCAAGGCCCTGTCATATGGATCCATTCTGTCTCGATGGGGGAGACAAGGGCCATTGTCCCTCTTTTCCACCAGATTCGCTCTAGCTATCCCCATACGCAGATCGTCATTTCCACCACGACAGAAACGGGGCAGGCAGAGGCAAAAAAGTCGATGCCAGAAGCGGCGTGCCATTTTCTTCTTCCTTTCGACTTTTCCTGGTGTATGAGGCGCCTTGTCACAAAGATCCAGCCAACGCGTCTCATCCTCTCTGAAGGGGATCTCTGGTATCACCTGCTATTTTTTGCTAAAGCCCAAGGAGCCTCTATCGCTCTTGTCAATGGCAAGATATCTGAGCGTTCGTGTCGGGGGTTTTCTCTTATCCCGTGGTTCTCTTCTCGCCTGCTCTCCCTCATCGGCCTTTTCTGTCTACAAAGCCAGCGCCATTTTGAGCGCTTCGCCTCTTTACACGTCCCCAAAGAAAAACTTCACATCACGGGTAACCTCAAGCTAGACACCCCCTTAAGTCAACCCCTTTCCCAAAATCGACCCTCACCCCCAGTTCTTGTCATCGGATCGACCCACGCCCCCGAAGAAGAGCTCCTAATCCCTCTTCTCAAAGCCCTTTCTGAAAAACTCCCTTCCCTCACAGTCTTCCTCGTCCCAAGACACCCTGAACGGTTTAACGCTGTTGCAGAGCTCCTCGACGAAGCGCAGATCCCCTACAGCCGCTTTTCCACCCAAATTCCCGCGCGTCTCATCCTCGTCGACAAGATGGGAATCTTAAATGATCTCTACCCGATCGCTACCCTAGCGCTTGTCGGAGGGAGTTACACCCCCGATGTTGGTGGCCATAACATCTTTGAGCCTGTCCAATTTGGCGTCCCCGTCCTCTTCGGTCCCCACATGCATGCGCAACTCGACCTCAAAGAACTGATCCTCTCCGCAAAAGCGGGCCTGCAAGTTGCCCCAGATGTCCTTCTGGAGACGCTCCTCTCTCTTCTCAGCAACCCCACAAAGCGCCAACCCTACATCCAAGCTTGTCTGGCCCTTGCCCAAGAAGCGCGCGGCGCCACACAAAAAACTTTTACCTGTCTTTTCGCAGATAAAACCCCCTCATTATAAAACTAGTCCTTGAGGTTTAATACAGCTCCCTCGTATGATCTCGACTTCACTTATCGCGGGGTGGAGCAGTGGTTAGCTCGTTGGGCTCATAACCCAAAGGCCGGAGGTTCGAATCCTTCCCCCGCTATTTTTTTCAGGGCGGTATAGCTCAGTTGGTTAGAGCAACGGAATCATAATCCGTGGGTCGTTGGTTCAAATCCGACTGCCGCTAATCCTTGTAATCTCTCATTTTCAAATATTTACGATTCGACTGACTTTGCAAAATAAGAGAAAACAGGCGAGGATTTTAGCCAACGGTGCACAAACGGTGCAGTGAAAAATAATCTTAACCAGCATATCCAACCAAATGGTAAAACATGAGGGGGTTGGGATTATGGCATCTATTTTCAAAAGAAAGCTTAAGGACGGCAAGGGGTTTACCTGGCGTGCTGTCGTTCGTCTAAAAGGTCATCCAGTAGTCTGTGAATGTTTCGAACGTAAACAAGAGGCTGAAGATTGGGGCCAGGATACGGAGAGGCGCATCAAACTCGGCCAATTCAAGTTCGATCAGCATAACTGCCAGCGCACCTTCAGTGAACTCCTAGAAAGGTTTTTACGTGACGGGGCGCTAGAGCACCATCGTTCCAAAGCAGATACTATGAGGCATCTTACCTATTGGAAGGAGTGCTTTGGAGGTTATGGTCTTGTTCATATCACAGCGGATTTTGTGGGAAAGGAAAGGCAGCTGTTGGCAGACACCCCCACTTCCAAAGGAAAAAAGCGATCGGCTTCAACAGTTAATCGCTATATAGCAAGTCTTTCCTCTATTCTTACCTATGCGTCCAAACAACTGGGTTGGGTTTCTGAAAACCCCTGCTTATCACTAACCAAACTCAAGGAAAATCCCGGACGCGATCGAGTTCTCTCTCAAGAAGAAATGCAACGACTTCTTACGGCCTGTCGTGAAAGTAGGTCCCCCTAATTTGTACTGTGTTGTTTTGACTGCTATTTCTACTGGAGCCCGTCAGGGTGAGATCCTCAATCTGGAGTGGAGTCATATCGATTTTGATCATAGAATTGCATGCCTCAAAGAGACGAAGAACGGCCGGCCAAGAAGTATTTTTCTTGCCGAGGCCGTAGTCGCAGAACTTCAGAAACTTTATGAACAGCGCAATCCTCTTAAATCTCTTGTGTTTGCTAGTAAAACTTCCTTTGGGCGCGTCGACCTGAAAAAAGCATGGCAGATCGCTCTAAAACGAGCGGGAATCTTCAATTGCAGAGCCCATGACATGAGGCATACCTTTGCGACCCTTGCCGCTGGAGAGGGCGCCTCTAACCTAGAACTGGCCACCGCCATGGGTCATCGCACCTTGCAGATGCTACAACGCTATACTCACATGGACGTTCAAACCACAAAAAAATACAGTCAACAAATTTCTGCAAAGATTTTAATGGAAAAACCTGTGAATTCGTAGTAGATTTTTACATCATGCTGCTAGGTGAGTAGTGTTTTAAGTTGTTAATAGCGTACGAGTTGAAAAAATTAATCGAAAAATAGTACTAGTTTATGGTACTATGAAAACAAAGAGAAGTGAATGAATAGTAAACACGAAAGAACACTTTTGGCGGTTTTTAAAATACCGGTTCAGTCAAACGTCGTCTGGAAAGATTGTGAAAAACTGCTCATCGCTCTTGGAGCTGAGATTACAGAAGGGGAAGGATCTCGAATTAGGGTTGTTCTGAATGGGTTAAAAGCTGTGTTTCATCGACCCCATCCACAGAAGGAAACCGATAAAGGAGCTTTATCTTCTTTAAGAAAGTTTTTGGATAATGCCGGCATAAAACCAAAGGAGAGAAAAACATGATGCATTACAAAGGGTATCTAGGGTACGTTGAATATGATGATGAAGCTAAGATTTTTCATGGAGAAGTCGTTGGTTTAAAAGATATTATCACTTTTCAAGGCAAGAGTGTTGAAGAATTGGAACAAGCATTCCATGATTCCGTTAACGATTATCTGGCTTGGTGTAAAGAGAGGGGTGAAAAGCCAGAAAAAACATTCTCCGGGACTTTTAATCTTAGAGTTCCTCCGGATCTACATGCAAAGCTTGCGTTTCAAGCAAAAACCATAGGGATGAGTTTAAACTCCTACATAACGGAAAAACTTCGTTCTTCTGTTGCATAACACTTTTCATGGAGCTCTACTTGCGCTTAGCTCATCAGGGGGAATATGACGGGTGAACTCGCCCAGCTATTTGTGCGTGCTATGAATCCTACCGAGGAAGATCTTTACAAAAGGTGCATGCAGTTACCGTTTTGGACTATGGATGACTTTGCAGCATTGGCCAATGGATTACTCCCTGAAAATTATAGGAATGGCTCCAAGGGTAATGCCAAAATGACAAATGCATCATTTCGACGACGGTCGCTCGGTGCTGTCAATATGCATCTTCATCTTTTTAAAAATATTTCCCATGGAGACAAGCAGGAACACAGGTCAATAATAAATACAGTCTTCGAACTTCATAAATCTGGAAGGATTGTAGGGAAATCCTGAAAAAAAATCAAAAGATTTATCTGCAAAGATATTTTTTTATGTGAGACTTTGTTTTTTATGGAGTTTAGGTTGATTTTGTATTCGCACAGGGAGCAAAATTAGTCTAAACTCCAAAAAATTTATTGGATGTAATGGAATCTACAGCCTTTGTAACTCAAAAATCACCGCCAAGTACCAAAATCGCTCTGTTCCGCTCTCTTTTCCGTGGCAGAGAGGATCTGTACCCCCGGCGATTTGAAAGCAAAAAGACCGGAAGATCAGGTTATTTACCTGCATGTGGTAATGAGTGGGTACGAGGGATTTGTGAAAAACCTAAAATCAAATGCTCTGAATGTCGACATCGCCACTTCCTGCCAGTAGTGGATGATGTGGTGCGATGGCATCTGTCCGGCCAAGATGATTTTGGGAAAGACTTTGTTATGGGCGTGTATCCGATGTTATTGAATGAAGCCTGCTTCTTTTTAGCCGCCGATTTTGATAAGTCGAGTTGGCAAGAGGACACTGCGGCTTATCTTAAAACATGCCATCGGTTGAATTTGCCAGCGGCACTAGAGCGTTCTCGCTC
>JAHFTN010000057.1:8612-9909 GCA_023269365.1 Chlamydiota bacterium
CTCTGGGAAAGGAGGGCATGTCTGGCTATTCTTTGCTGAGGCCATCCCAGCGATCTTGGCTCGAAAATTAGGCTGTCATATTCTGACAGAAACAATGGATCACAGGCCCGATGTCGGCATGGATTCCTATGATCGCTTTTTTCCCAATCAGGACACACTGCCTCGAGGAGGATTTGGAAATCTTATTGCTCTTCCTCTTCAGAAAAAAGCTCGAGATTTTGGCAATAGTCTATTTGTGAATGATGACTTAAATCCCTATAACGATCAATGGGCGTTTTTGTCGAGTTTGCGCAAGATGACGCGTCAGGAGGTGGAGATGATTGTCGCTACCGCCGAAAGACAAGGACGTGTGATTGGATCGCATTTGCGCTTGAATGAAGAAGAAGATCAGACTCCGTGGAATAGGAGGCCTTCGTCTCATCACATCACCCCTCCAGCTACAGACTTGCCAGAAAGTATGGAAATTGTGGTAAGTAATGAGATTTACATTCCTAAAAATGGCCTGTTGCCATGGCTTAAAAATCGGTTAATGCGTCTGGCTGTATTTCCCAATCCCGAGTTTTATAAGGCTCAGGCTATGAGGCTGCCCACGCATGACATACCTCGCATGATTTCCTGTGTTTCAGATCATGCCCATCATATAGGATTGCCACGCGGTTGTCTTGAGGATGTCCATACTCTATTGTCAGATCTAAGGATTAAATTGACTCTGCGCAATGAGCTGCAAGCAGGGAAGCCTCTTGCAGCTAAGTTCCTGGGGGAATTACGACCTGAACAGAAACTAGCAGCAACCGCGATGCTTAAAACACATTTTGGGGTGTTATCCGCTACCACAGCCTTTGGGAAAACGGTGCTTTCTGCGTGGCTTATCTCAAAACGCAAGTGCAATACACTCATTCTTGTTCACCGCAAGCAACTGCAGGAGCAGTGGATAGAGCGTCTTTCCACATTTCTTGAATTGCCAAAAGGTTCCATTGGTCGGATCGGTGGAGGGCGTAGAAAACCCACAGGCCAGATCGATGTAGCGGTCATTCAGAGTCTGGTACGCAAGGGGGTTGTAGATGATGTGGTGTCCCAATATGGCCATCTCATTGTGGATGAGTGCCACCATTTGCCAGCGTTTAGTTTTGAGCAGGTCGCCGGACACTCGAAAGCCAAAGTTAGTAAAAAGGTTCTATAGAGGGAATTGCAAAACTAACGCAGAAAACGTAATTTTTCGGGGGTTAGTCTGCTGAACTCTATTTCATTCCCGAAAAATCACATTTTCTGCATCAGCTTTGTAATTTTATATAAATAA
>JAHFTN010000058.1 GCA_023269365.1 Chlamydiota bacterium
AAGAAACAGAGTATCAAAAGATTCGTAATAAAAGCAATCATCGATTTAAATTGGGTCAGAAGCGCTTGCCAAACTATACCCAAACAACCTCAAAAGTTGGGTTTCCTCGGCGTCGCCAGCCGCTGAATTTGAGTCCCCCTGCATCGCCCAACTTATTCAAGTTGGGCTGCTTCGGGGCCGGCTGCGCCTGACTCAAATTCAGGGCGACTCCTTGAGGAAACCCAACTTTTGAGGTTGTTTGGGTATAGAGGCATCGAAAAAGGCGCTCTTGCTGATAAAGCCCTACCCGAATCGGGTAGGGCTTTATCAGCAAGAGCGCCTTTTCAAATAAAAAATGGAGGTACCGCATGTCCCTCATCAACTTTTTCGCTTTTCTTTTCCTCGCCTTCGCGCTACTCGCTCCCTGGCTGAGCAAAAAACCTCTGCTGTGGGGGTTTTTTCTCGTCCTGGCTTTAATCTTAGGCGAAGTAGGAGGGATTCTCACTCCCGTTGCTCTATTTGTCGCTGCCGCCTGGGCTATTTTATGGGTGATCTATACCCACCACAAACGAAGCCTGCTAAACACTCTACTTTTTTCTTTAATCGTAATTTTGAGTTTCGGTTTTAAGTTTCAGCTCTTTCCTGGCTTTCACCCCTTTTTCCTCACTCCTAAATTCTCCATCGGGTTTATGACCCCCCTTCTAGGGCTCTTCTCGCTAGCCCTCTTCGTCCCCCTCGCTCGCTCCCTCAAAGAGTGGGGACACGTCTTTACAGGGCTGATATGGGGCGTTTTGGGCATCATTGCTCTAGCCTTCATTGCCTCTGCTACGGGAGCTGTGCACTGGCAATACAAGCTGCCCAGTTTTTTCTTTCCTCGCACCCTCAATAATTTTATTTTTATCTCGATCCCCGAAGAGGCGTTTTACAGAGGATTTTTGCAGCACGAGCTTGCCCACTATTTAAGTCACAAAAAGGGGGGAGGGTGGCTCGCTCTCTTCTTTACCTCCCTCATCTTCACCCTCGCGCACATCTATTGGAGCCCCACTCTCCCCATTTTAGCCTTTGTCTTTTTGGCGAGCTTGCTCTATGGTTGGGTCTATATGAAATCGGGGAAAATCGAGAGCGCCATCCTGTGCCATTTTTTACTCAATTGCGTCCATATGACCTTCTTTTCTTACCACGCTTTATGAAGGTTCTTGACTAATTTCGTATATGTCGTAAAATAGTCATGACTGTTTTACGACACCCCTTAAAACGGTCAAAATAAATTTAAGTGATTAAATGAAAAGGTGTTACGAAAGTATTATAGAAGAGCACTTTCTCCAGAATAGACAGATGCTCTTTCTTGTCGGGCCAAGACAGGTGGGAAAAACAACGACCAGCCTGGAAGTGGCATCCCCGAGACCTAATACATTTTATTTAAGTTGGGACTCTCAAGAGGATCGGCGCCTAATTTTAAAGGGACCAGATACCGTGGCAACGGCACTCGAACTTCAAACCCTAAAGCTGGAGGAGGGGGTCTCATTTGTCATTTTCGATGAATTGCATAAATATCGAAAATGGAAAACTTTTCTCAAAGGTTTTTTCGATAAGCATTCTAAAAAAGTGCAAATTCTTGTTACTGGGAGCGCTCGTTTAGACGTCTACAAAGCAGGTGGAGACAGTTTAATGGGTCGCTATTTCCTCTACCGCCTTCACCCCTTGTCTGTCGCTGAAATCCTCTCTCCTCCCTTAAGAAACACAGAACTTGGACCTCCCAAAGAAATAGAGGAGAAGCTTTTGCAGACACTTTTGCAATTTGGAGGGTTCCCTGAACCCTTTTTAAAACAAGACCCTTTTTTTTATTCAAAATGGAATCGGCTTAGAATGCATCAGCTGTTTGTAGAAGATTTAAGAGATTTAACAAAAATCCAAGATTTTGGATCGATGGAGGTGCTTGCTGAACTGCTTCAACACCAAGCGGGGAAGTTAACTACCTACTCCTCCTTGGCAAACAAAATTAACGTCTCTGTAGACACGGTGAAGCGATGGACAAAAATCCTCAAATCATTCTATTACTGCTTTACGATTCCACCTTGGACAAAGAACGTGACGCGCTCACTTATCAAAGAACCAAAAGTATTTCTTTGGGATTGGTCTTTAGTGGAAGATCCAGGAGCTCGCATTGAAAACTTCATCGCTTCCCATCTGTTAAAAGCCGTGCATTTCTGGACAGATCGGGGTTTTGGAGAGTATGGCCTTTATTTTCTAAGAGACAAGGAAAAAAGGGAGGTCGATTTTCTTGTTTCAAAAAACAAAAAACCTTGGTTTCTCGTAGAGGTGAAAAAGTCGGAAAGCAAGGGTCTTTCAAAATCTCTATACTATTTCCAAGAAATGACTAAAGCTCCCCATGCATTTCAAGTTGCTTTTGATCTCGACTATGTGGACAAAGATTGTTTTTCTGTTACAGAACCCGTTATCGTTCCCGCCAAAACGTTCCTTTCTCAGTTAATTTAAGCAAGATACCTATGAAAAAAATTGTCATTTTAAAATTTGGGGGAGCGTCCGTTGCGAGCGCGCAACATTTTTCCCAAATTGCCGATATCATTGTGCACAAGAGTCAAGAGGCAAAAGTTGTCGTTGTAGTGAGTGCGATGGGGAACACGACCGATCAGCTCCTCTCTCTTGCCAAAGAGGTGCATCCCTGCCCGCCACCAAGGGAGCAAGATATGTTGGTGAGCGTAGGGGAGAGGATCAGCATCGCCCTTCTTGCGATGGCACTGCACCTAAAGGGAAGGGAGGCGATTAGCTTTACAGGGAGTCAGTCGGGGATCATCACTTCCTCTAAACATGCCGATGCATCTATTATAGATGTAAAGCCTCACCGAATTTTAAAAGCGCTAGGACAGGGGCATATCGTCATCGTCGCGGGTTTTCAGGGGGTATCTCAGGAGGGGGAGATCACTACCTTGGGACGTGGGGGTTCAGATACAACGGCGGTCGCCTTGGGAGTTGCCCTTAGAGCGTCTAAAGTGAAATTTTACAAAGATGTCGGGGGAATTTATGCAAAAGATCCGAAGCTAGACCCCACAGCCACTCTATTTACTAGGATGTCTTTTGAAGAGGCTCTTGCCCTTTTAGAACAAGGGGGAAAGGTGTTGCATTCGAGATGTGTGAAGTTAGCAGCCAAAAATACACTGCCTTTGCACGTCCTCTCTTTCTATGACCCCTACTTAAAGCAGCATCAAGGCACCCTAATTGGGCCTCAGGAAAGAGAGTTTGAAATACCGCTTCTTTTCGAGCAGTAATAACTATTTCAACCCAAAAATAGCCACGTGGGCAGTTTGGTAGGCGCGTTTTACAAGAGCAGGAGGAATATAGGAGGCAAGACTCAAAAGATAAAAGCCGATGAGAGGAACGTTAAGCGTTTCGCAGGCGCACATAAATCCAATGAAGGTCATTGCAAAGTTGGTTACCTTCATTGCCGTCGTTACCACTTTTTCTGCATAATTTAAGCCCGTTTCTAATTTTGTATAGCGATGTTTATGAGCCAATTTCTGTAGTCCATGCATGATCAACGGGAAAGCCACGAACATTGCTAGACAAGGAAGTGTCAATTTATCAGCCAACTTACTTGCATGCAGATAGCGCCCGCCAAAGCTTGCATTTCGTTTCCACGGAAGAGCCCGTTCTGCCGGGCTCAGCATCCCATAATCTAGGATTAAGTCATGCAACAGACTATTCACGCTGCCAGCGAGATAGTAGGCCATAGGAATATAATGAATCATTTTAGCTGCTAAGACAAACCGCTGATCGCTTGATTTTTTCTCTAGCCAATGTGCTGCTGCAATTACAGCTGCTGGAATCGCCCCCCATTGCGCTATAACTGAAGATGGAATGTTAATGCCCATAATTAACTCCTTGTTTTTATGAGGATAATTATAACAATAACATTGTTATAAAACACGAGACTTATGGATTCAATTTTTGAATTATAATAAACAAATATTTATTATATAAAAATCGAATGGGATTTGAAGGAAAAATAGGGCCAGTTTCGCTGGCCCGTCTTAGAACCTACTTAAGACTCTAATCTTTCCAGGTTTTTATAGTTTGCAGAAGAGGGTTTCTTATTGGGGTCCGGCTTGAATAAGTTGCGTATTTTACCAAATACAGAAGCCGCTTTGCTCTTTGGTTGCTCGAAATCAGCACTCCCTGTCGAATCAGAGCGTAGAAGACTTCCTGGTTTTTTTGGGTTTTTCGCTTGACCAAGTTCACTATACTCAGCTTTACGATATTCATCACGACGAATTGTGTCTCAAGAAATTAAAAAACTCATATTAACTCCATTATTATTTGTTTCATTAAAGGCGTATTTTTACGCCATAGTTACAATTATATTATAATTAAGTTTATATGTGTAGTTATTTTTTAACGGCTAGCGCTAACTTAACTCGTTCATAATAAGTTAGTTAATACTTGGTCGCATTGAGAGCAATATCAAGTAAAATCTTTAAACTGCGATCGACTTTTTTCTCTTCGAGATGGGGTTGCCAGACGAGGTCGGAAGGGGAGTCGCTGATGGTAAAAAGGGCTCCCAAATCGACCTGGTAGAAGTGGGCTACGGCAAAAAGAGCTGCCGCCTGCATTTCTACTGTAATGATCCCCTCTTTTTGGTACCGCTGCACCTCTTCTTGAGTTTGCTGATAAAAGCGCTCTGTTGTCCAGGTGCTGCCGATGTGGTAGGGGTGCTCTGCTTTTTTAAGCTCTTGAAGGAGTTTATTCGTCATCCTGCGGGGGGCATGGATATATTTTGCTAAAGGCAGGTAATGGGGAGAGGTCTCCTCATCGCGAATCGCCTTTTCGCAAAGGACGATATCCCCAATGACCGCCTTTGCCTGTAGCGTTCCGGCAATGCCAATCGAAATGAATTGCTCCACGCCCCAGGTGATCAGTTCTTCCATCTTAGATGCGATCGTGAAAGCTCCACCCCCAAAATCCCCGATGGCAACGCCAGGATAATCGGTAAGGAAATACAGTTTTGAAAAACGCCCATCGCAGCTCTTATGAGAGAGGGAACTGAGTACTCCCTTGAGAAAATCGCCCCCGTAGCAAAAAATGACAGTTTTGGGGGGAGAAGTAGTGGGAAGTCTGCGGGAGAGAAGAGAAGAGCACTCCTGTTTTTCTTCAAACTGAGGGGGCATAAGGCCTCTTTTCTTTATCCTAATTTCGGCCTGTATTTTTTCTCAAGCAATTAAAGTTTTTTTACTTTGCACGACAGCATTTCCTTAATTCTAAGGAAAAGTCTCCTATGAAAGTGCCATTTTTAGGTTTAAGAAGAGTTGCGCGATGTGACGTGCGGCTAAATAGGCCGTCGTCCAGGCGTTTTGGAAGTTAAATCCTCCCGTCACTCCATCAATATTTAAAATTTCTCCTGCAAAAAAGAGGTGGGGATGGATTTTGCTCTGCAGGGTTTTGAAGTCGATCTCTTTCAGTTCGATACCGCCTGCCGTGACAAATTCTGCCTTATGGGTCGTTTTCCCCTCGATGGCAAAGGGGGAGGCGGTGAGTCTTTCTGCTAAGCCATGGAGTTGTTTATCTGCAATGTGCCCAAAAGAGGTGAAATGAGGGATTTTTTCCAGGACAAGAAGACGCTTCCATAGATTTGAAGGGAGATGAAACGGGTTTTCATTTTCCAGCTGTTTTGCAGGCCTCGTCTTCTTTAAAGTCAGGAGCTGTTGTAAAATTTCTTCCTTTGTAAGACTTGGAACCCAGCAGACATGCAGCGCTGTGCGGTAGTGGCAGGCATGGAGCTCTCGTGCTCCAAAGGAGGAAAGTTTAAGGGCTGCGGGGCCACTGAATCCAAAGTGGGTAAGAAGAAGAGCTCCTCTTTGTTTCAAGGAAAGTTGCGGTAAAGTGAGCTCTGCATCGGGCAAGGTGATTCCACTCAAATCAAGTAGAGAAGAAGTGGGCGTATTAAGCGTGAATAAAGAAGGGACTGCAGGGACAATAGTATGCCCGAGGGAAGCTGCAAGCTCAAGCCCCCTTGGAGAGCTCCCCGTAGCGAGTAGAAGAGTATCACACTCTAGCGATTCTTCTCCTTCGATCTGCACAGAAAAACGTTTCCCAAAAGCCGTAATCCCCGTTACAGAGGTTTCGAGGCGCAAGAAAACGCCCCTCGCCTTTGCTGTATCGAGTAAGCAGTTGACAATAGTTGAAGAATGATCCGTTGTGGGAAAACACCTTCCATCCTCTTCTATCTTTAATGTTACGCCGTGCCGCTTAAACCAGGCAAAGGTGTCTTGAGGTTGAAAGTGGTGAAAGGGGCCCAGCAGTTCTTTATGGCCTCGTGGGTAGTTGCTCACGAGTTTTTTAGGGTCGAATTGCGCATGGGTGACGTTACATCGACCTCCCCCAGAAATGCGCACCTTGGCAAGGGGTTGTCTCGTTTTTTCCAACACAATGACCTCGAGGTGGGGGGCCATCTCAGCACATACCGCCGCAGCGAAGACTCCAGCTGCTCCCGCTCCAATGATGACGACTCTTTTTTTCATAGGAGATGGAGTTTACCTCTTTTTCAAGCAGAACACCACTCTAAAATGGACTGTTTTTTCATGCCCATCTTGCTTAAACTTTTTATTGTAATATTCCTAAAAAGAGAGGTAGGATGAAATTATTGTTTGGTTCTTGCCTGTAGGATTTATGCGCAAAAAGACAACTGCGTTCGGTGTTTTATGTGTTTCTCTATGTTGCTATTCCCAGCTGTGCTTGGCTGCAGAATTAGTGAGTAATACAAACGACTCAGGACTAAATTCCCTACGCCAAGCCCTCACTAACGTGAATACTGCAGGGGGCGGCACGATTGTGTTTGATCCCAGTTTGACAGGATCTACCATCACCCTCGGCAGTAATTTTCCTCCCTTAAATGCGACGGTAAGTCCGATCAATATAAGCAGTGCGGCAACAGGGCCCTATGTCTGCATTAACGGAGCTAGTGCTTACGAGATTTTTTTTGCGCAGACCGGCACTATAACGATGAGCAATATGACCATCCAGAGTGCCCGTGCTGTCGGGGGTGCTGGGGGAACGGGACAGTTTCAGTATTCGAGTTGTGGAGGGGGTGGATTAGGGGCTGGTAGCGCGTTATTTGTGAATAATTTTGCGTCTGTTGAATTGACGAATGTCAGCTTTTTTAATAATGTTTCCCTCGGTGGCTCAGGGGGGTATGGAACTGTACTTGGAGGGGGTGGAGCCGGTGGTGGTGGTGGTGGAATGAACTATGGAGTGAGCGCTGCTGGAGGAAATGGAGGGGCTGTTGACATCAATACTAACGGCGGCGGCGGCGGTGGCGGTGGCGGATCTACACCAGGAGGACTCGGATTTACAGCAGGTCAGTCTTCAGTTTTTGGTATACATACAGGGGGAACAGGGGGAACTGGAGGAGGTGGTGGCGGTGGAGGGGGAGCTCCAGGCACTTTGAGTTTCGCTCCCGGCGGGGGAGGGGACGGGGTTAGTGTTTTTTCCGGCGGTGGAGGTGGTGGGGGTGAAGCGTTTGCCGGCGTGAGTGCCCAAGGGGAAAATGAGGGCGGTATAGGAGGAGACTTTGGTGGAGGCGGAGGCGCAGGAGGTTGCATATCTGCTTCAGCTCAGGGAGGAGCCGGAGGTTTTGGTGGGGGAGGTGGCGGAGGCGGCTCAGAATACACTTCTTTTTCCGCAGCTCAAGGCGGTCAGGGAGGATTCGGGGGCGGTGGCGGAGGGTTCGCGGCGACCTCACTCTATGCAGGGGGAGCGGGAAGTCCTGTAAGCGGCCCTTCGTCGAGCGGAGGGGGAGGCGCAGGATTGGGAGGCGCGATTTTTGTAAGAGCGCAAGGCTCTTTGGTGATGAATTACGCAGCAGGTGCTTCAGGGCTTCCTTCTCCTTTGGCATCGAATACTGCTATTGGAGGTGCTGGAGGAGACTCTTCCGCACAAGGGGGAAGTGCTTATGGGCAAGATCTCTTCTTGAATTCAGGAGGGTCCCTCTCTTTTGGAATTAATACTCCTGTTACCATCAGTTCAGCGATCGCCTCTGACCCTTTAAATACGGGGAAGCCGATCACCATCCAAGGATCTAGCGTTCTCACCTTCACGGGAAATAACACCTACAACGGGGGCACCATCATCGGCCCTACGGGGCGCCTAGATGTACGCACAGATGCAAATTTAGGGTTAGCGGGCCAGCCTCTGACTTTTAATAATGGAACGCTGGGGATCACGGCTGCGGGATTTACCTCTTCGCGCCCGATCTACATAGACGATAGAGGGGGCACTATTCATGTGGGCACGGGCTTCACAGCGAGCTTTTCAAGTGCCATCGGCGCTACAGACACAGGGATTGGAGGGGTGACGATCGCAGGCGGCGGCACAGCCATTTTCAGTGGGACAAATACGTATGGAGGAACGACGACGATTAATGCGGGCTCTAGCTTACAGTTGCTCTCTAGTTTCTCGTTGCCTCAAGGGCCTCCGGCTCCTTTTGTTGTCAACAACGGTGTATTAGATATTTTATTTTCTTCTGGGACCTGTGCGAATTCAATGACGGGGTCAGGACAGCTTATCCTTGAGTCAAACTCCTCCCTGATTTTAACGGGAATGAATACCTATAGCGGCACCACGACAATTCCCGTTGGATCTACTTTGACAATTGGAGCTTCAGCTGCCCTTTCTCCCTATAGCGTCTTTGTAAATAATGGTTCACTTGTCGTCAGTAACCCCACAGGGATTGCAAGTCTTACAGCGATGCAAGGCTCAGGGCAACTCTTCATGAATGGCACAGGGACATTACTTCTCCTCAATAACAACACCTATTCGGGAGGATCCCAACTCAACAACGGGATAGTGCAAATTTCTGCTACAGCAGCGCTGGGCTCTGGAGCTGTGGGATTCAACGGAGGGGCACTAGAGCTTCTCAATCCCTTTACGGGAATTTTTGGAATCGCGATGACGATGGGGGCATCGGGTGGCACGATTCAGGTGGATTCGGGTGTGAGCGCTACGGCGAGCTCTCCTCTTGCGGGATCTGGGCCCTTTACCTGTACGGGAGCGGGGGTCTTAGCACTGACAGGAAATAATACGTACGGAGGGACTACAACGGTCGGTGCTTCTGCGACGCTAAATATTGGGGCAACGGCTTCTTTATCCCCCTCTAGCAACGTAGTAGATCTAGGGCTGTTGCAATTTGCTTTTTTGCCGGGAGGGACAGTCTCTAATTCGATCAGTGGAAATGGAGCTGTTACCATCGTCTCTGGAGACATGGTTTTTGGAGGGACGAATACCTATTCTGGAACTTCGACGATCAATTCGGGAGCCACGCTCACTATTGCTGCTCCTGGGGCTTTGTCTGCAAATAGTGCTGTTGTAGATAATGGAGCACTTAAATTTGACTTTGCTTCACAAAGTCTTACAGCCGCTTTTTCAGGAGCGATCTCAGGAGCTGGGACCGTGCGCGTGAAGACAGGAACCGTAACGTTCAATGGAGCAAATACTTACAGTGGAACTACAAACATCGATACGGGAGCAACTCTCATCAGTGGGGTAAGCAGTGGAATTCCCGTAGGAGGAGCTGTTGTCGATGCGGGGACTCTACTGTTTAAAAATGTGAGTGGAACGGCGCTTCCCGGTCCCATTTCGGGAGCTGGCGTTGTGGGGATGAGTGGGGTGGGAGGAGCCGTGCTTCTTGCAAACGCGGACACCTACTCAGGGGGAACGCAACTCAACGGAGGGACTGTAGAAATTTCTAACGTAGCGGCGCTTGGCTTTGGCCCACTGACTTTTAATGCAGGACTCTTAGAGTTATTAAACCCTTTCACA
>JAHFTN010000059.1 GCA_023269365.1 Chlamydiota bacterium
CCGCTAGAAAAAAATCCCCTTGAAGATTGAGGGATTTTGCGAAAAATTTTTCGTAAACCCCCATTTTTTGGGCTTAAAAAATAAGCAATTTTTGTCCGGTCTCTCTGTACACGACATTTTTTTTCCTTCTGCGCCCTCTGCGTCTCAGCTCCTCTCTGCGCTGATGAAGTTTTTCCTTCTTAGTTTAAATGGAGCAATATTTAGACTCAGGCACAATTTCATCAGCGCAGAGAGGAGCTGAGACGCAGAGGGCGCAGAGGGGAAGAAAATTGTCGTGTACAGAGCCTGTCTCTGGGAAATCATATGCAACCTCCTTATTATAAAACACAACAGCTAACGGGAGCTGCTGTTCGTTTTTTAGCCGCTTTGACATTTGAGCTCGAATATGCTAGATTTTTTCCCGTCTCATTTATTTTTCTCAAAGGGCCTCTTTTTATGGACTCTCAACAGCTTCGCCGTCAATTTTTACAATTTTTTAAAACACAAGGGCACCTCATTGTCCCCTCTTCCTCTGTTGTGCCGCATGAAGATCCCACCCTCTTGTTCATCAATGCGGGGATGAACCAGTTCAAAGATGTGTTTTTGGGCAAAAGCGTGCGCGAGTACACGCGGGCGACGACTGCTCAAAAATGCATTCGCGTCGGGGGAAAACACAACGATTTAGACAATGTAGGCCATACTGCGCGCCACCTGACTTTTTTTGAAATGCTGGGCAACTTCTCCTTTGGAGATTATTTTAAAAAAGAGGCGATCGCCTTTGCCTGGGAAGTGACAAATTCTATATTTGGATTCGATCCAGACAAGGTGTGGATCACGATCTTTCGAGAAGATGATGAGAGTTTTGAGCTGTGGAAACGCTGGGTACCTGAGCATAAAATTGTGCGGATGGATGAAAAAGACAATTTTTGGATGATGGGCGATACGGGTCCCTGTGGGCCTTGCTCAGAGCTCTACTTCGATCGAGGGACTGCCTTTGGTAGTGCGAAATCCCCTAAAGAAGATGGGGAAGGAAATCGCTATATCGAGTTCTGGAA
The DNA here is from genome assembly GCA_023269365.1 of Chlamydiota bacterium. GTDB lineage: Bacteria > Chlamydiota > Chlamydiia > Chlamydiales > Rhabdochlamydiaceae > CAJCIW01. The sequence goes on from JAHFTN010000059.1 coordinate 1,035, forward strand.
TTTGGTCTTTATGCAATTTAACAAAGACTCTGGAGGGAAAATGCATCCCCTTCCTAAACCCTCCATTGACACGGGAGCGGGGTTAGAGCGCGTCGCTGCCTTAAAACTTGGAGTCGATTCTGTATTTGGAACCGATCTGCTCCGCTCTCTTATCGCCCAAGTGGAAAAGGTCAGCGGGAAAAAGTACAATTCTCTTCTCGCCCCTGCTTATCACGTGATTGCCGACCACCTGCGCTCTTTAAGTTTTGCGATGGCAGATGGGGCACAACCTAGCAATGTCGAGCGAGGCTATATTTTGCGCAAACTCTTGCGTCGCTCTGTGCGCTACGGGCGGATGTTGGGATTGCAAGAGCCTTTCTTAGCAAAGATATTGCCACGCCTTGTGGAGACGATGGGGCCTGATTATCCAGAGCTCGTTAGTGCTCAAGGGAGAATCGCAGAGGTGTTAACCCTCGAAGAGGAGAATTTCATCCGCACTCTAAAAAAGGGGGGGGATATTTTAAATACGATCATTGAAAAAGCACAAAGTGGAACCTCTAAACAAATTACAGGAGAAGACGCCTTCAAACTCAAAGATACGTATGGATTGCCCTTAGAAGAGATTCTTCTCATCGCAAAAGACTGTAATTTACAAGTGAACCTCGATGCCTATACACTTCTTGAAGCGCAAGCTAAAGAGCTTTCCAAGCAGGCAAGGACGACACAATCGCAAGAGCTCGAGAAGAGCTTTTTTCAAGAACAAGGAAAAACACCGTGTACTTTTGTAGGGTTTGACACACTAGAAACACAAGCCATAGTAACGGAAATGGTTATGGGATCCACTTTTGTCAAAGAGATGCAAGAGGGACAGGAGGGGATTATTCTCCTTAATAAAACCCCTTTCTATGCAGAAAAAGGAGGACAGATGGGGGACACGGGAGTGTTAACTCATAAGGGAGCTCGATTTAAGGTGATAGGATGTGAAAGTCCTTTTCCTGGCGTCATTGCCCATAAAGGCATGCTCGAAATGGGGACTCTTCTGGTAGGAGAATCTGTATTGGCGCAAGTTGACACAGTGAAACGGCAAGAGATTGCCAATAACCACACGGCAACCCACCTTCTTCACTATGCCCTGCATCAGGTCTTAGGGCCTCACATTCGCCAGGCAGGGTCTTTAGTAGAAGACAAACGGCTCCGCTTTGATTTCAATCACCATAAAGCCCTCTCTGGAGAAGAGATTCGCCTTGTTGAACAGCTGGTCAATGCAAAAATCCGCGAAGGCACACCAGTCAAGACATACGAGCTCTCCTATGAAGAAGTGCAAAAACACCCTCACATCAAGCAATTTTTTGGAGACAAATATGGAGCCAAAGTGCGCGTTGTCGACATCGACTACTCGCAAGAGCTTTGCGGCGGAACCCATACGCATTCCGTATCGAGCATTGGATTTTTTAAAATTCTCAAAGAGTCGAGCATCGCAGCAGGGGTGCGTCGCATCGAAGCTGTGACGGGAAAAGAGGCAGAAGATCTCGTCTATGAGAAAGAAGCGTTATTAGAAAAAAGTGCAACCCTCCTCAAAGGGCCCCCGACACAACTCCCAGAAAAAATTCGGGGGCTTCTCGAAGAGAACAAACTTTTTTCTCAGGAGATAAAACAGCTCAAAAAAGCCTCCCTTAAGACCCTTAAGCAAGAGCTTTTTTCTAAAGAAGAAAAAATAGGGGGATTTGTTTTTATAGGCGCTCTAGTGTCTTTGGATCCAGAGCTCCTCTTGGAGCTAACAGAGCAACTCCATGCTGAAAACCAGGTAGACATTACAGTGCTAGGCGCTCAAATAGGAGAGCGTTGTCAGCTGACTGTCCGCTTGTCCCCCTCTGCGCAACAAAAGGGGCTCTCTTCAGTAAAACTCATCCAGGTCATTGCGCCTTGCATCGAGGGAAGTGGGGGAGGCAAGGCCGATCGAGCTCAGGCAGGAGGAAAAAAACCACAAGGGCTACAAGAGGCCCTTATTCAGGCAAAACAATGGCTCTTCACCCAAATGTAGCGCCTCTTGTCCAGGAGATGCTTGAAAAAGAAACAATTCTAGGAACACTGCCCCAGCTCATAGAGCAAGAAGCCTCTTTGCTCATCGAAGAGCTTTGGGAAGGGCCCAAAGCAGCGCTTATCGCCCTTCTCGCCAACTCCCTAGACAAACACATTCTCGTCATCAGTGGGTCTGCAGAAGATCGCCTCTATGACGATGTGGGGTTTTTCTCACTGCCCTCCGTTCTAGATTTCCCCTCTTGGGAAATCCTGCCTGGCGAAGAGATCGCGCCGAGTCCCGATCTTGTCGGCAAGCGGCTTCAAACTCTCCATACTCTTCTAGAAAAAAAAACGCCTCACGTAATTTTCGCTCCCCTGCAAGCGGTGTTGCAGAAGTTGCCTTTGCCCAAATTGCTACAATCTTCGATGCACACGTGGAAACGGGGGGACACCCTTTTTTTTACAACACTTCCAGAACACCTCTCTGCACTCGGATACCGCAAGTGCCCCGTCGTTGTGGATAAAGGGGAATTTGCTGTGCGCGGTGGCATCATCGACCTCTTTCCTCTCTCTTCGACAGACCCTTACCGCCTCGAATTTTTTGGCGACACCCTAGAAGAGATCCGCACCTTTGATCCCATTTCACAAAAATCGATTGAAAAAGTGGAGTCTCTGTTTCTCCCTCCAGCAAATGAGCCCGTAAAACAAGAGTTAGGGTCTTTGCTTGATTATTTGGGTAAAAACACACTTGTAATTTTTAACGACCTTCTTGCTATTGAGGATAGATGGGTTGCTCTTAAGAGTTTGCCAGGCTCCAAAAGCCCCCTCTTTTCCTCCTTGGAAGATTTTTTTAAAAAGACAAAGAGCTTAAAAACTCTGTTTTGGACAAAAGAGAAAACAGAGGAGCTCTCCACTGTTCAGATAAAGAAAAAGTTGGGAAGAGCCTTTTACAGTGGAAAGACTCCTTTGCAGCCGTTAAACTTCGAGATTGCAGAGGTGTCTTTAGAGACAAAACGGTGGTTACATCCTTTTACCTTGATTTGTGATACCTTTTCTTTAAATGACAACCAAGCAGCTGCCACGCCAGAAGAGTTGCTCCAAGGTCTTTCTGCTTTTACAAAAAGCCCCCTTACACTGCATTGCATCTACACGACAGAAGCAGAAAAAGAGACCTTTTTACACAAGTGCCTCTCTGCCGGGGTCTCACTGCCGGAAAAGACCCACCACCATTTAGGGTATCTCTCTTCTGGCTTTATGCTCGAGCAAGCTCAGCTCGCTCTTTTACCGATGACCGAGTTCAACCACCGTCTAAAACCTAGGCGGCAAAAATGGCGTAGCGCCCACCACACACCCGCTTCTGATTTTCATGAGCTTAGTATCGGCGATGTGGTAGTTCATTACCACAGCGGGATTGGGAAATATCTGGGAGTAGAAAAACGACCCAACCATATCGGCACAGAAACAGAATTTTTGGTTCTAGAATATTCAGATAGCGGCAAGCTCTTTGTTCCCGTTGCCCAATCCCATCTCGTAAGCCGTTACATCGGTTCCAAAGAAGAGGTGCCTGTGTTAAGCACTCTTGGCTCGACACGCTGGCAAAAGACGCGCAGCCTCGCGCAGACAGCGATCATCGGTTACGCAGATCAGCTCCTTAGGATGCATGCGCAAAGGAAAGTGCACGGCGGCTTTGCCGTCGAGCCCGACTCGAAAGAGATCCTTCTCTTTGAAGAGGATTTTCCCTTCACAGAAACGCAAGATCAGCTCAGTGCCATCCAGGCCATCAAAGAAGAGATGCAGTCGACAAAAGCGATGGACAGACTGATTTGCGGCGATGTTGGTTATGGAAAGACAGAAGTGGCTATGCGCGCTGCCTTCAAAGAAGTGGTTAATGGGAAAAAACAAGTCGCCGTCCTTGTTCCCACGACAGTCCTTGCCATGCAACACTACGAGACATTTTGTGCGCGCATGGCAAATTTCCCAATCCAGATCGGGATTTTATCCCGTTTTCGCTCCGCAAAAGAAAATAGGGAGACGCTTAAAAAGGTAGAAGAGGGCTCTTGCGATATCGTCATCGGCACGCACAGAATCTTGAGCAAAGATGTCAAATTTAAAGAGTTGGGCCTTCTTATCATCGATGAAGAACAGCGCTTTGGGGTGCGCGCGAAAGAATACTTAAAAAACCTCAAAACGGGGGTCGATTGCCTCACTCTTTCTGCCACGCCGATCCCTCGCACCCTCTATCTTTCCCTTGTGGGAGCTAAAGAGATCTCCGTCATCAACACCCCCCCACAAGATCGCCTCCCGATAAAATCGATCATTGCACCAAGGGATCTTGCTCTTATCAAAAATGCGCTTCTGAGAGAGCTTTCGCGCGATGGACAAGCCTATTTCATTCACAACCGCGTAGAATCTATTTTTAGGGTTTCAGAAGAGATCCAGAAGATGCTTCCCGAAGCGCGTATTGTCACGGGGCATGGCCAGATGTCAGCGCACGAGCTCGACACGGTTTTTCATGCCTTTAAAAGCGGCCAGGCCGATATCTTGGTCGCAACCACCATCATTGAAAATGGGATCGACATCCCGAATGCCAACACGATCCTCATCGATCGAGCCGACACCTTTGGCCTTGCCGACCTCTATCAGATGCGCGGCCGCGTGGGCAGATGGAACAGACCCTCCTTCGCCTACTTTCTCGTTCCCACACTCGAGCGGCTCTCTGATCTTACACGCAAAAGGCTCCACGCCCTTTCTGAGTCCTCAGGCTTTGGAGCCGGAATGAAAATTGCCATGCGCGATCTAGAAATCCGTGGCGCTGGAGACATTTTGGGGACACAGCAATCGGGTCAAATCTCTTCCATCGGATTTCATCTCTACTGTAAACTCTTGAAAAAAACCATCGATGCCCTTAAGCAAGGCAAATCCCCTGCATTCACTGAGACAAAAATGGAATTTTCTTTTGAAGCTTCTCTTCCAGAGAGTTACATCAATGACAGCGCTTTGCGTATGGAGATCTACCACCGCTTGGGAGAAGCAGTTACCCTGCAAGAGGTCGATGCATTACTCGAGGAACTTAAAGATCGGTTTGGCCCCATTCCGTCCCAGGCACTTTGGCTCTATCACCTCACGCGCCTGCGTCTTTTTGCCTCTTTCCACCACTTCACTCTACTCAGGTTTGACAAACTCACCTTCACAGCGGAAAAGCAAACAAAAACCCAGCTTGAAAAAAAAGTGTTCCCTCTCCCTCGCACGCAAAAGCCCGCTGAATTAGAAGCCCAGGTACGCGCCGTGCTGACACACCAGTTCTCTCTACACAATGGCTAAAGTTCAGTTCTAGCGATTGTTCCTAGCAAGGAGAGCAAAATAATAAAAGTATCTATCAAGATCTTCAAGCGTTGTCTTGTATTCTGTGCTCCCCAGAAGTGCGTCACAAAGAAGCTCTTTTACCCGAGTGAGTTCTTTAAGGCGCCCTCTCCAACGAATATCGCTTAAAGTCAGAGAAAATAACTCAAGTCCCCTCGCAATGGCGCCTTCAAATCGCTTTTCATCTCCACGAGCGCGCACTGCGCGGTGCACTTCGCTACCAATATTGGCAAGTTGTTCTGCGAGCGAAAGAGTAAACCATCTGCCTTCAGCAAGCGAGGGATGTTTAAAGGGAACTGTCATGATTCCCCCACTAATTGGCTAATAATATCCTTAATTTTTTGACGAATTTGCGGATCGATTACATCTCGAGAACGGTTCCCTTGAGAAGGTCTAAGGTTAATCACTGAATCAAACTCAATGAAATCTTCCCCTGACTTATCAGGGTATAAGTTAATCCCCCATAAATTTTTCTGACAAGACCCCTGATCTAATAGGAAAGCCTCTTCATCTGAGTGTAATTCTCCTCCAATTGTCATAATGCCTTTTTCGACATCTACAACTGCTTTAATCAAATCCCCAAAGCGTTTCTTCGCTATTTCGCAAAGGGATGTTTTTGTAATCTGTTTTTCAATGAGGTCTATCGGCATGAAAACCATCCTGTTATTTTTTAGTCCTAGGCTTTAGCCATTGGTAGAGGCAATTTCGCGTCTAAAGCCTCCTGACTCTAGACGCGAAATTGCCTCTACCGATGGCTAAAGCCCAGTAGTAGGGCCCATGCCGATGTTGCGATGGTAGGCACCTTTGACATGTTTTTCTTGCATCCCTCTTGCCACTTTCAAGATCGAAACCCCTTTTTCTACATGGTCTGCCATGTATCTATCGTAGACCGATGCGGAGCTGCGCTTTGTCTTCACTCCATCGGCGTTGAGGGGAAGGTCTGAAACGAGAAGTAACGCTCCTAAGGTGAGTTTACGCTTATAGCTCGCAGAGAAAAGGGTTGCGCACTCCATCTCTATCGCCTGGGCTTTTGTCGCCTTCAAGCGGCTTTTAAATTCTTCATTAAATTCCCAAAACCGCATATTTGTCGTGTAAGTGATCCCGATATGATAAAGCGCCTTTTGAGACTCGAGCACTTCTGTCACCGCTTTTTGCATCAAAAAATTTGCAAGGGCAGGGACCTCTTTGGGAAAGTAAAAATCTGATGTCCCCTCATCGCGAATGCTCGCGACGGGAACCAAATAATCCCCTACCTGATACCGGCGACGCAATCCCCCGCACATCCCCAAGAGCAAACTCGTTTTAATCGGCAAAAAAGAGCACAGGTCGACGACGAGGGCCGCTGCTGGAGAGCCAATTTTAAAATCTAAAATACTAATATCATCTTTGGCAGAGTGGGCCACCTTGAACATCGACCCTTCGATGATGGGGATCGATCGACTCTGTGCAAAGTAATCGACATACCGAGGGAAATTCGTAAGGAGCAAGTTGGAATGGAAATCCCCCACTTCACATCCGGCGTAGCGCTCTAGGGTGTCTTTGGCAAATTGCTGCTCTGTTACATGCTCTGACTCCGACATACTTGTGGCTCCTTTCTTCCACATTAAGGCAACGCTCCCATTTCTTCAATTGCTTTTAAACTCTCTTTCCCCTCAAAATGGAGTTCAAAAAATAGGTGGGAACGATGGCGCAGTACAGCACAGGGGATGTCAGAGGGGGTCATAAAGTAGAAATAGAGGGGGAGCCCTATACCGTTGTTTCTAACGAATTTATTAAGCCGGGTAAAGGCCAGCCTTTTAACCGGATTAAACTCAAACACCTCATTACAGGCCGTGTTGTGGAAAAAACCTTTAAGTCGGGAGAAAAGGTCGATGAGGCCGACGTCGAGGAGCACAAAATGCGCATGCTCTACAAAGAAGCGGATGGGGTGGTCTTTATGGATGACAACACCTTTGAGCAACTCACCTTACCTAACTCTCTCGTCCAAGACAAGCTTCAATGGCTCATGGAAGAGATCCTCTATAGTGTCCTTTTTTATAAAGGGCAACCGATCGATGTGGCGCCTCCTACCTTTATGGAGATGACAGTCGTGGAAACAACCCCAGGCGCTCGGGGTGACACTTCCGGAAGGGTCCTTAAAGCTGCAAAGACAGATAGCGGCGCTACCATTCAAGTCCCCATCTTCATCGAAGAGGGGCAAAAAATTAAAGTTGATACCCGTACTGGTGAATACGTCTCTAGGCTCTAAAATTTCTTTACTTAAAGTTCGCGCTCATTTTTTGTATAAAGTGCGCGCCTTTTTCTATCAGCGCGCTGTATTGGAAGTCGACTGCCCTGCCCTTTCCCTTACCGCCCCTATCGATAGGCACATCGATGTGATGAAAGTCGATGTAGGGCTGGGGAAAAGTGGCTATTTACACACCTCCCCCGAATATGGGATGAAAAGGCTTCTCTCTTGTGGTATAGGTGACATTTACCAGATGAGCCATGTCTTTCGACAAGAAGAAGTGGGACCTTTGCACAACCCTGAATTTATGATGATCGAGTGGTACCGAGTGGGATTTTCTTTTGAAGCGCTGATTCAAGAGACTCTCGAGCTCCTCTCTCTTTTTTTGGGAACGCTCCGCTGTACCACTATGACCTATAGGACAGCACTGCTCCATTTTTTAAATATAGATTATGTAGCATGCTCAGTAAAAGACCTTGTGGCATTGGCGCATACTCACCAGTTAGGGCTACCGCAAGAGGCTCTTCTCTGGGACAAAGACACTTTACTCCAACTCCTCATGAGTGCCCTTGTGGAGCCCCAACTAGGAGTTGGAGAGGTGTTTGTCCTTACCCACTTTCCTGCCATGCAAGCAGCTCTTTCCAAAGTGGAACGTAAAGAAAAGGGGGAAGAGGTGGGCTTGCGCTTTGAGATCTATGCGCAGGGGATCGAGCTTGCCAACGGCTACGAAGAGCTGACAGATGCAGCAGAACAAGAAAAGCGGTTAAAGGAAGCCAACGCGCTGCGCATCCATGCTGGCAAAGAGAGCCTCCCGCTAGACGAGCACTTCCTAGAGGCACTTCGAGTGGGGTTGCCCGCCTGTTGCGGGGTGGCTGTCGGCTTCGATCGCCTCTTACAGCTCCATCTGAACCTCAACTCGATCCATCCCGTTCTTCCTTTGCAATACGAGTAGTTGACACAGGGGTCAACTACTCGTATTGCATTTTCCCTGGCAATTAGTTACCTCGACTTTGTACATTTTCGGCCTGAAGGCCGACGTATATTTGTTCTCGGGGGAGTTATTTAAAACAGGAAGGGGTTTTTAACCCCTTCTTATTTTAAATAATCTTCCAGTTCGACCGTAGGGAGAACGTCCGAGGACAAATAGACAAGGCATTCGGGCCGAAAATGTGCAAAGTCGAG
>JAHFTN010000060.1 GCA_023269365.1 Chlamydiota bacterium
TGGATCAGCTCTGCTTCGATCTCAACGTTGTCTCCAGGCATCACCATCTCTGTCCCAGTAGGAAGCGTCACAGTGCCTGTCACGTCTGTCGTACGGAAATAAAACTGAGGACGGTATCCAGTAAAGAAAGGCTTATGACGACCCCCTTCTTCTTTCGTCAACACGTAGATCGTCCCTTTGAATTTCGTGTGTGGAGTGCAAGTGCCCGGCGCTACAAGAACCATCCCACGCTCAAGGTCTTTCTTCTCCATGCCGCGCAGCAAGAGGCCCACGTTTTCCCCAGCTCGTGCATCATCAAGAAGTTTATTAAACATCTCGATGCCAGTCACAACGGTATCTCTCGTCTCGCGAATCCCCACAATTTGGAGCTTATCGTTGACTTTCAGTTTACCCCTCTCGATACGACCCGTAGCGACCGTGCCGCGACCAGAAATAGAGAAGACGTCTTCAATGGGCATCAAGAAAGGCTTGTCAGTATCCCGTACAGGTGTAGGGATCTTCTCATCCACCACTTTCATGAGCTCTTTGATCCCTTTCACATACTCAGGATCCCCTTCAAGAGCTTTAAGAGCAGAACCGCGGATAATTGGGGTGTCTTTGTACCCTTTTGCTTCTAAAAGCTCATGCAACTCCATCTCCACGAGATCGACGAGCTCTTCATCTCCAGCGCCGATCATGTCCATCTTATTCAAGAAGACAACAATCGCAGGAACGCCTACCTGGCGAGCGAGCAAAATGTGTTCTTTCGTCTGGGGCATCGCGCCATCTGTGGCAGCCACTACGAGAATCGCGCCGTCCATCTGTGCAGCCCCTGTAATCATGTTTTTAACATAGTCAGCGTGACCGGGACAGTCTACGTGTGCATAGTGGCGATTTGCCGTTTGATATTCGACGTGTGTAGAATTGATCGTAATCCCACGCGCTTTTTCTTCCGGCGTATTATCAATAGAAGCGTAATCGCGAAATTTCGCTCCCCCTTCTGCCGCAAGTACTTTTGTAATCGCTGCGGTTAAAGATGTCTTACCATGGTCAACGTGTCCAATTGTTCCGATGTTGACGTGAGGTTTAGTTCTCTGAAACTGTTCTTTTGCCATGACTTCCTCCGTTTGGCTCCCTATTATTTCAATTCACAAAATTTTTTCCTTTGCCCGGAAAAGGAATCGAACCTTCGACCTTTTGCTTACCATGCAAATGCTCTACCACTGAGCTATCTGGGCTCTGACTGTTGCAAGAGAATCCCCTGCCTTGAGGTCGTAAAGCAACGCAGTTTATGCCTTTTGGACAAATAAATTCAACTTCAATTTTCCAAAAAAGCTTTTTTCTTAAAAAAAGAGGAATTTACCTTTGACGGTAGACAATCCGCGCCTTGGTTAAATCGTAAGGGGACATCTCGACTGTAACGACGTCTCCCACAAGAACGCGAATGTTACGCATCCGCATTTTTCCACAAAGATGCGCCAGCACCTGCATCTTGTTTTCAAGAATCACCCTAAATGTCATATTGGGGAGAAGTTCTTCCACTGTTCCATCAATCTTGATCGTGTCTTCTTTCGCCATAACTCAAATTAAAATTGTGATCTGGGGTCTATTCACTGGACTTGTATCCATTGGGGGCAATTTCGCGTCTAAAGCCTTCTGGCTCTATTGGCTTTAGACGCGAAATTGCCCCCAATGGATACAAATCCAGTATTCAATAAAAAAACAGGCCCATGAAACTAAATTTCCCTCAAATTGTCAATCATATTATAATGGTGAGCAAAAAAACCTTGAGCCGCCCCATGAACCCCACCCCCTTTTCCTCCTGCTTGGCAAAGCAGGCCCAAGTAAAGCTGCTATTTTCTACGTGTACGACGGCAGAAAAGAAATATGAGAAGCTCATCGAGCTAGGAAGGACCCTGCCCCCCTTCCCAGAGGAGCGCAAAATTCCAGAAAACCTCGTAAAGGGGTGCCAGAGCCAGATGTATGTCTACTCCACCTATGTCAATGGCAAGTGTTTTTTTCAAGCCCACTCAGAAGCTCTCATCTCTGCAGGCCTTGTCGCCCTGCTCCTCCTCGTCTATAATGAGGAACCTCCAGAGGCAATCCTTTCCTGCCCTCCCCTCTTTCTCGAGGAGCTGCAGCTCCATCAAAGCCTCTCCCCTAGCAGGTCGAACGGTCTTGCGAGTCTGCTCTTGCGTCTTAAACAAGAAGCATTAAAATTTTTAATTCCTAACAGTATTAAAAAAGGCAAAGAAGATGCTCCTGGGAGCCGCCCGTCACCTTAGCCACGCCCTCGTCTCCTAGGTAGATATCGTACTCGAGGCGCACACCAAATTCCCCTGACAAATAGATCCCCGGCTCGATCGAAAAGCAGGTATGGGGGATCAACTCCCTCTCATCTAGCGTCTCCAAGCTGTCTATATTGGCACCAGGGCCGTGGTCTTGGGTATAGATGTTATGGCCTGTGCGGTGGAGGAACTGGGGGCCAAATCCCCCCTTCTCGATGACACTGCGACACACCCGGTCTACCTCATACCCCTTGAGGGGTTGGTGGGCCGCATAGCGCGTTTGGACATAGTTTGTCGCTGCCACTTGCGCTGCTCTCACGAGGGAGAAGATCTGCTGCTGCTTAAGCGTAGGCGCGCTCCCTGCCACCGCTACGCGCGTGATATCGCCGTAGATCGCTTTGGGATGTTTCTTTTTACACCAGAGGTCGATCAGGATAAAGTCTCCCCGCTTGATGGCAACCGCATTATCTGCTGTTGGCTCGAAATGGGGATCTGCGCTATGGGCATTCACGGCGCAAATGGGAAGGGCTTCTGTCGTAAAGCCGTTTTTTTCCATCTGCTCTGCAATAAACATCCTGATTTGGTATTCGTCAATAGAGTGCTCCTCAATTAGAGCTGCTCTGATTTTGTCCCAAGCTTGAGAAACCACGCGGTCCAAAAAGGTAGCGGCCTCTAAGTGCATTTGTAACTGCTCTTCATCCAACACGCAGGTATAGTACTGCAAAAATGTAGCCGACGAAACCACCTCGATAGAAAAACTGCGGATAAGGTCGATGAGGCCGCCGTCGACCTTGGAAAGAGTGGGGATCGCCTGGTTAGGCGAGTACTCCATGGCGAGAGTCTTGACCCCTTGCAGCGTGGTTTTGAGCTGCTCGTGGAGCTCTTGCCAGGCGAGATAAAACCGCTCCTTCCCGGGGAGGTGGGACAAAACGTGGGGCTCGATCCTATGCAGAATCTTTACAGGCTCACCCCGAGCGGGGATCCAGTAAAAAAAGCGGCGAGTAGTCAGAGTCTCTTCGGGAAGCTGCAAAAAAGTGCGCGCTAAAGGGTTGCTCTTTTGAAAGTCATAGAGGAGCCATCCGTCAATCTTGCCTTTGACAAGGTGGGATTGCACATCTTGAATATCCATATTCTTCTCTTAGTCTGAACTTGTAACCATGGGTGGGGGCAATATTCTATTGGCAAGGACCAGAAGTCCTTGCCAATAGAATATTGCCCCCACCCATGGTTACAAGTCCAGTTAGTGGTATAAACACTGGATTAAAGCAGATGCAGCCACAACGCGCAAGATCTGAAATGGCTCTTTAAGTACCTCGACGAGGAAAGGGATCGATGAAGGATCGCCGATTCGCGCAAGGGCTTCTAAAATGTGCACCTTCATCTCCCGATCAACTCTGGAGTAACTCTCTTGCAGCGTGCTGACCGCCGTTGAATCGCTGCCGACAATGGCCAAGATGAGCGCTGCCTGGCAGCGGATCTTCTCGTCGGGGTCTTTGAGAAGCTCTCTCACCACTTCCAAATCTTCTTCACTCCCCTCTTGGATCAGCGTTGCAGCAGCTGCGCCCGTAACACCCCAAGATCTAGCCTCAAGGAACTCTTTCACAGCTTGACTTGCTCCAGGAGAGCGCATCTTACTGAGGATGGAGAATAAATCGAGGCGCGTCAACTGATCGACAACAGACGGGTAGTGGGGGATCGAGTCGATATGTTTTACCTGCGAGGGGGCAAGGGAGCGAAATAGGGGATTTCTAGAGCTTTCCCACATCCACAGCGCTTTCTCTTGAGAGAGGGTGTCGCGGATGAGGTTACACGCCCTCTCAACTTGAACCCTCTGGCCGATCAGCCCCTGAGCAAGGTTCACCCTCACATAGGGGTCTTGCGTCTTTTCGAGTGCAGCAAGGGTGGCTTTTATCCCATACCTCCCGCTAATGGCGAGTGCTGCGGACGCAAGACGTTGCCACTCAGGGTTTTCCTCAAACACCCACTTTAAAAGAGAGGATTCTCCACGCGGATCTTGATTGATAAGCAACACGTAGGCAGCAGTGATGGCTACCTCGGGAGCGGGGTCTTTCAAAAGCCCTTCGACAAGCGCAGTATTCTTCACACACAGTAACGCCATTGCATTAAGAGAAGCAACTCGCACATCGGAAGAGACATCGTCAAGAAGGATTTTAAGCAAATCAACGTCTGAATAGAGCTGCAGATGAACCATCACCTCTGCTGCCAACTGCCTTAAACCCGCTCTTGGGCTCTGGACCAAACTCAGCAACTCCTCTCTATCGATCTTGTCGTACATCCCCACCAAAGAGACGATTGCTGTCGCCTTTTCTTCTGCTAGCGTACGTGGGTTTGCCACGATCTCTTTGAGTTGAGATCTCGCTTCATAGAGGTGCATTGCACCGGCCGCTGCAATCACATAGAGGCGGACATACCACACCCTCTCCTCTTTCAGCAGACGCAAAATCTCTGCTTTTAAGGGAGCATCTGCGTAATTCGTCGCAAGGCGAACGGCAACGGAACGCAGCGTCGCATTAGAAGATTTAAGTTGGGAAAGAAGAAAAGGGATCGCCTTTGCATCGCGCGTAAAGGCGCTTCCTAGCAGCGCATTTAAGCGCATGTTGATCTGACAAGAGCTCACCCCTTTGTTGAGAACCCCCCACGCCAATACCTCGAGCATTGTACGATCGATCTTTTTCTCTTGCATCTCTCTGCACAGCTCCACCCACTGCTCGATGGCTTGTGTCTCATCCCCCTGCTCTGCAAGGGCGCGGATGTAGGCTTTCTGAAGCAGCTCCGAGCTCGGGAATACCTTCACAGCAGCTTCTGCTTCTATGAGCGCAGAAGATTTGTCGTTGATCAACAGATGCGCTTGAATCCTTTGCTTGTACTGCTCTTCTGCAACAGGAGATGTGAGGAGAAGCAATAAAGGCAACATGATTAACCTAGGTGGGAGAGTTTACGCCCACCAATCAGGTGGAAATGCAGATGAAAAACCGTTTGTCCCGCCTCTTCTCCGCTGTTTGTCAATAGTCGGTATCCCTCTTCTACCGAGTACTCTTTGGCGAGCTGCTGCGCCACTTCTACAATTTCAGCAAGCAGCGGCAAATCTTCTTTTTGCATCGCCTGTACATTGGCAATCGACTTTTTTGGCATAATCAATAAGTGAACGGGGGCCACTGGGGCAATGTCTTCAATTGCCAAAATCCGCTCATTTTCAAATGCTTTTTTGCAAGGGATCTGTCCTGCAATGATTTTTCCAAAGATCGTTGTCATGATTTTTCCTTCAATACAAATTCGAGCGCTTTGAGCACATCCTCTTTCGTTTTCCACACAGAGATAAAACGCCCTTTGTGACAAAACAAGGCACCCGGAATTCCCGACACCTTAACGAGCTCTTCATCCAACAACCCCGCCCAGGCGGCAGGAAGAGGCAAGCGCACCTGCATCTTCTCCTCTTCTCTCGGAGGGATCCCCCTTAATTTCCAATGGTTAGAAGAGGGCATGACCACAAAAAGCGCCGGATGGGTCTCCCCTCCCAGCTCGAAAAAGCTATCCATCCAAGGCATCGCCTCTTCAAAAAAGAGCACCTTCCCGTTGTGACTCATGCTCAATGCCACCTTCTCTCTACAAGAGCGCATATAGAGAAACTTTGTCAAAATACGCTCAATATATCCCAAAGTAAAATCTAGCGCCTCAAAAAAAGCCTTTAGCAACACCTCTTTGGGGGCATCATAGACAGCTGGAACAAAACTCGTCACCACCTGAGAAAAGTTACAAACTCCCCTCTCTAACGTCGATTTCCCATTATCGTGAGCATCGACTCCTAACAAAAAAGAGCGGTTAATAAACTCGTAGGTAGGAAGATCAATAACCCCCTTTTCTTTCAAATAGGCCCACACCATCCCGGCACTGCTAAAATCCCCCTTGTAGCTGAGCTGATGGTGATCAAACCGTTTTGAAGCAGGATCATAAAGCCCTCCCACATCACATACAAACTCACACGTAGAGAGAAACTGGGGATCTCTCGAGCGGTAAATCTTATCCCTATCCACCAATCCAAAGGCTAAAAGAAGAGCGCACGCCGTGACCTCATCTGCATGGAAAGACCCATCATGCACGCCTACACTTCGCTCTGCCATGGTCGACACTCCTTAAAACCTTCAGTTATAAAACTTTTCTCAAGAAAAATCGACCACAAAATGTTTTTACATAAAAAAGAGACCTATTTAGAGTACAGGTGTATGAAAAACTACCTTTTTCCCGCTCACTACGACCTCGTGACTCCCGATGGCTATCTCACGCAGATAAAACGCCTCTCTCCTCATCTGCTCGAAGTAGAGCTAGAAATTCAAAATATCTCTCCTGCCTTTGTCGGATTTCACCTCGATAAAGAGCACCTCTTTTTTAACTTAAAGAGTACTCTTGCCCAATTGGGCTTAAATGGGACTTTACAAGAACTAGAGATAGAAAAAACAAATCACAGGGCCAAGCTGCGCGTCCACCTGCACCCTTACGGGAAAATAGCCATTGCCTTACTCGATTATCTCCAAGAAGGCGCCTATATCGGTAAGCTGTTTGCAGCAGATCCTGAGCGCAAAGTTCATAACCCCGACTACCTTCTTCGCATGTTTGGAAGAACAGATCGGCGCGGCTCTCCTCTGCTCTCGTTGGGAGGCCCTAAAGGAAGAGATGAACTCTTGTTAGAAAAAATCGAAGGGCGCACCGTTGCTTTTCTGCAATTGCAAGAAGGGGTTCTTTCCTATGATCAAGAGGCGATTTGCGGCCTTCTTCCCACGATCAAAAGAGCGTTGACAGATCCCCAGCTACGCTTGCGCACACTCATCCAACTCGACCAATTATGGGCACCGCTTGAAAAACGCACAGTTAATGAAGGGAAAATCCTTCTTGTACGCACAGCTCCTCTGCACATTCGCACAGTATTTGGAAAGGTGGTAGACAAGCTTTTGCCTATGGGAGTCTCTCATACCGCTGCTAACGTGCTAGAGCCTGATACGGCAGCTTCCGGCGATGTGTATGAGCTCTATGGCCATTCTGCAGAAGAGCTCGAAGTCATCCCCGTAGAATTTTATACGTTGGAACCCTACAGGGAGCATGTCTTCTTTTCCGATCGGGATCAACTCCAAAGCAGCCTCGAAAACCCCCAAGTCCTATTCCAAGCGTTTAAATCTGCGCCAGAACCCCTTACCCATAGGGCTTCGACCTTTGTTGTGAAAGGGCACCAGCTCATCAATCTAGAACCTGCGGATTGGATCGCAAGAAAAACCTATAAGAGTGAGTTTCCAGGTCTTTTCTATCCGGCACAACAGTCCTTGCTTGTCCAGCGCTACATTGAACAACAGACCGATTACCCCTTTTTAAAAGCAATCGAAGAGGGGCTCATCACTTCGCAAGGGATCCTCCTCTGCCGCTATTTCCCCTCCCCCCTTATGAAGCGCCTTCTTTTAAGCGATCTCGTGCAGCGCTGCCTTAAGGGGATCTATTTTCAATTCCCCTCTTTAGCATATGGCAATTTTTTTTCCCATGAAGACCGCTCTATGTTGCTCGATTTGGCTAAGTTTGGAATCCCCGTCTACTGGGTCGATGAGACCTCCAATCAGGTATTACAATACGTGCCCAAACCCGGAAAAGATGCGGGGATGTTCGTCCCTGAAGCCCTTGTGGAAACCTTTGTAAAATCTACCGCTTTTGGGATTTATGGATCTCATCTCTTGTATAGTGATGTAGAAGAACAACTCACAGCTCTCCTTCGAGGAATCATCGAGATGCGTTCTGAATTTACCCATCCCTTACTTAACCCAGACACACCCATTGCCCTTGTCACGGGAGGGGGCCCTGGCCTTATGGAAATCGGCAACCGCGCGGCGAAGCGCGTCGGGGTTCTCTCTTGTGCTAATATCGTTGATTTTCGCACCAACAACACTCTCAACTTACAAGAGCAAAAGCAAAATATCTATGTCGAAGCTAAAATGACCTACCGATTAGATCGACTTGTTGAGAGGCAGTCGGAATTCAACCTCGATTTTCCGATCATTTTAACGGGAGGCTATGGCACAGATTTTGAGCAATCTCTAGAGGAAGTTAGACGCAAAGTCGGATCGATCCCCCCGACACCCATTTTACTCTTTGGGGATCCCGACTACTGGCGCAAGAAGATCACTTCCCGTTTCGAGTGCAATCTGGCCTCGAAGAGCATTGCCGGATCTGAGTGGATCAGCAACTGCTTTTACTGCGTCCAAAATGCGAGCCAGGGGTTAAAGGTCTATCACCAATTTTTCTCCCACACGTTGCCTATTGGGCCACATCATCCTTCCCATAAAGAGGGTTTTGTCACTGTCTTCTGAACCTATCCCAGTAAACGAAAAGTAGGCTTTTTGACCCGCAAAGCGAGTTTTGCGAGTTCCCTCTACTTATTTTGTCCTTCGAACTGGACTTTAGCCATTGGGGGGCGGCAAGTTCGCCTCTAAAGCCTCTCAAAAATCCTTAGTTTTCGTTTGCTGGGATAGGTTCCTAGAAGCCCCAGGAGAAGCCAAACTCTCCGTACTGGGTGCGCTCATTGAAGAATTGTCCCTCGTAAGAGTACCCATGGTGGTAGTCGATATAGAGGCGCATCTTACGACCCACCCCTTGCAACTTACTGAGCTCATAGCCCAATTTAAACGTCATATCCAGATCCCAGTTGCGCTGCTGCCAATTCTCCAAATGCATAGCAAAAAAGGGGGTGCCATAAAGCCTGTGATAATCGAACTTGCTCCCCAAGATCCTCAACTCCATTCCATACTGGATGTAGAGAGGTTGTATAAAAAAAGAGCGGTCGCTATGAAAGACGACGCCCGGGCCTACATATCCCCTAAGTCCACTAGAAAACTGATACGAGGTAAAAAGATCGATCGCTTCCATACTAGGATTTTTTCTTGTATGCACATGTCCATGATGATTGCACAAGAATTCATCCCCTAGATGGGAAGAAACATGATAGATGCGCGCTCGAAACGACCACTTATCAAAAGCATATGTCAAGGGGATCCCCACCAAATAATCTGTATTGACGAGCTCGCACGTCTCGTGCTTGGGTTGATGGGGAATGTTAGAATAGTTAAATACCGACCAGATCCCCGCCTCGATGCCAATTTGCAAATCCCCGTGCCAAGGGAGCACATTGATCCAGCGAAACACAGGAAAATCATCTCCTAAAGAGACCGCCGCACATATATCGCCACACACCTTATCCCCGACTCGCAGGGCAGCTGAGTTGATAGGCTGCCTTGGGTCTGCAATCAACGGGGCAAAGAGCACTGTCGACTGAGGGAACCACACCCCACTGACACGCGGCTG
>JAHFTN010000061.1 GCA_023269365.1 Chlamydiota bacterium
CCTACCTCATAGGAAAGGACATATCCATCGAAATGGTTTAGAAAATCAAACTGAGATCTTACGAAGGCAAAATGCGCCTCGCAGGTGTTAGATAAAAGAAATAAGGGGTGTCCTTGTTGTTTTAGCTTTAGAGCCAAGGAGATCACGGGAGTATTGGGGTTAAAGATATCGGACATTGCATGCATTAGGGCGGTAAAATCGGGGGGTGTTGAAGTTTGTTTGCAGATCTCCTCATGCACAGTGCGGCTATCCACAGCCCCTCGCTCGTAGGGATCTCCGTAGAGCTGCATTAGAGTCGTTGCGGTCTTCTCATCGAGGCCACTCAAAGAGGCGACTTGCCTGCACATCTTCTTGTGATCAAAAAAAATTAAGACATTGCCAAGATCAAAAAAAAGTGTTTTCTTCATACACTCGTCAGTATGCCGCGTTTCCTCTTAAAAAGATATTACATAGCTGTCGTCTGTGGGATAAAAATAATTTTTCATCGCCCTGCAGGGCTAAAGTCCATTTTTATTTCATAACATTGCTGAGCATCTTCTTGATAAGAATGACTGGGATGTGTAGTAACGCGCTCAAGCGGAACCATTCCTATAAATAGAGTTATATTTCGTGGATACGGATTGTTGTAAAAGGGTTTCAAATTTTTATAGTGCTTATTAAGCAATGGGAGGAGTTCTTCTTTTAAAAATTTGGTTATTTTATTAACTATATTTAGTTCAGATCGAGCATTTTTACAAAATTGTTTCTTGCAAGATTCAAAAAACTGAGAACATTGAGGATGATTTTCCATCTTTGAATTTAGAAGAGCTGAAAATAGAATCTCTGCACGAGATGGTATATGTCCTGGGGAAAAGTGAATTTTAATTTCTTTGTGGATGGCACAGAGCTCTTCTTCATTAAGCGGGCCTAAATCAGATAAATTGAAATCAGGTGGTGACTCAGAATCTGAATCAGATAGACCAGGCTCTTGGTCTGGTTGGCCTGTTTTTTCTTCAAGGAAGTTGAAATAATCGCTGAAGGTTTTCAACAATCTCTCCCTGAAAAGAGTATCCAAGTTGCTTAGCATTCTGTTTAGGATAAAGACTTTGTTTGCATTTTTTTCAAAAAAACGAATAGGATCTTTTTCTTGAATAAAAAAAGGAAGACCATTGGCTTCTTCGGAATTAAAAGTCATCTTCAAAAAATAATTAGAAAAAACGTATATTTTTTCGTTTAATTCAGAATCGTTTTCTAGCTCAGAGCGCACCTGGTGTAAAAATAGACTCGTGCAGCCTTCTAAGCCCTTAACGATGGAAGGAGTATTATTCATTAGGTGTTGTTTTTTTTATTTCACCTTTTCAAGGTCGAAGTGACTCTCGAACCTGAGAGGGCCCTCAAAAATCTTGAGAGATAAGCTTATGCAATAAGGCCTATTTTAGAGTCTATGTAAAAGAGAAGCTCTACGCTGGTAGCTAAGAAGGGTATTGGAAAGAAGCATTGCGATAGTCATGGGACCGACACCGCCTGGAACGGGGGTGATATGGGAGCATAGGGGAGCCACTCTATCGAAATCGACATCTCCCATAATTTCGTTGTTAGCCCCTTTGGTAATCCCCACGTCGATGACAACAGCCCCTTGCTTTACCATCTCTTTTTTGATGAAATGGGGCTTTCCTAGAGCGGCAATCAAGATATCTGCGGATTTGCAGAGACCCTGTAAATTTTCTGATAAACTGTGAGCAATAGTAACTGTAGCATTACAATGGGGCGCTTTTTGCATTAAAATGGCGGCTAAAGGTTTTCCTACAATATTACTTCTTCCTACGATAACTACATGCTTTCCGAGAAGGGGAATTTGCGCGTGGGTAAGAAGAACGTGGATACCAAGAGGCGTACAGGGGAAAAACCCCCCTGCTTCTCCTAGCAACATCTTTCCTACGTTCATCGGATGGAACCCATCGACATCTTTATGGGGGTCGATCGCGCTCATCACGTGGAGAGGGTTCATGTGTTGGGGCAGGGGAAGTTGCACCAAAATTCCGTCGATAAGGGGGTTATGGTTCATCTCTGTGATCTGCGCGATAAGTATCGCTTCTGTAACCTCTTCTTGCATTTCGCAATCAAAAGAGAGGATGCCTACCTCCTGACACCGTTTTTTTTTCATCTTGATGTAAGACTGAGAAGAGGGGTTTTTTCCTACGAGAATAAACCCTAAGCCCGGCTTTCTCCCGTGAAGAGGGGAAATCCCTTGAGCAATCTGGGTTTGAATCTGTTTGGCAATCGCTTTCCCATCAATGAGGTGCATCTATTCCGCCTTCTTTAACCGTAGTTGGATAACTGTTTTATAAAACGCGTGCCACCCTATTTTTTTGATGTGAGCGTAGAGGAGCATAGGACAACACAGGGCAATGAAAGCATAACACACATCGACAAGGGGCAAAATAAAGAGATCTGTCGCAAGAAGTTTTCCGGAAAAACGGAAGGGAGCCCCAAAAAAAGAGGTCAAGAGCCATTGAAGGGGAGTGGAGATAAGGCAGATAAGCCAGGTAAACAGACACAAAGAGAGGGGTTTATCCTCAAAAAAATGGTGCCTCTGATGGTAAAGAATTAGAGTTGTAAGGCAGTAATTTAAAGCGAAGACCCCCAGGCGCATTTCAGAGCTCAACAGGTCGAGCAATAGCCCGCAAAGGGAAGCGATCCAGAGGCAAGATGGAAGGGGGAAACGGTAAAAGAGAAGGGCTAAGAAAGGAGCAAAAGCGATGAATTTAATGGAGGGGAAAAAAACGGAGGAAAAAAGAGTAAACGTGAAAGAGATTCCTAAAGGAAATAAGATGGGGACCTCTTTCATAGTTCTAAAATGCTCCTTTTCTAAAAAGTAAGATGGGGAGCGTCTTTACGATCTGGTAAAGATCAAAAAAAAAGGAGGCTTGGCTAGAATAGAGCACTTCCATCCTCACCCTTTGTTCGAAGGTTAAAAAATTGCGGCCCGAGGTCTGCCAGGGACCGGTAAGGCCGGGTTTGACAGAGAAGAGTTTTTCCACATCTTTTCCTAGTATTTTGCAGACTGTATCCATCTCTCGGGGGAGATAGGGGCGAGGGCCCACGAGGCTCAAATCCCCTATGAACACATTCCATAGCTGCGGTAATTCATCTAAGGAAGTAGAGCGCAAAAAGCGGCCAATGGGGGTAAGACGAGGGTCTTGCTTGAGTTTGAAATAGGTTTGCCATTCTTCTTTGAGCTTGGTGTTGCTTGCAAGTTCAGCTTCTAGGCGTTGATCTGCATCGCAATACATAGAGCGAAGTTTCCAACAGGTAAAGAGCTTCCCCTTTTTCCCTATTCGCTGACTCGAATAGAAAGCAGGTCCTTTGGAAATTCTCTTTACAAGGAAAAACAGAAGGACAAGGAAAGGGAGACAGAAGACAAGAGCAACCGAACTCACTCCAAGATCGAAGATGCGCTTAAGAGCATTGCGCACCTCCCACTTCTCATGGATCCCTAAAGGGTAGGGAGAAGAGATTTCATGCATAGCACCCACTAGTCAAAACTAGGAACTTACCCACCATGCGCTTTTAATGCATTTGTGGTCAACCGTATAATTTTCCTCTCTTCTGTATTTTGGATTTCGGATAATCCTAAAAAGAGGGAGTGGAGCTGTTGTAAACTGGGATATCCCTCATGATTTTCGACAAGATCATTTGCTGTTGCAATGAGAGCTTGCATCGTTTCTATCGGGTTTTCAAAAAGGGTGGCAGAGAGCAATCCTAAGTGGTGCTGGATCCTAGATTTATGCTCTTCTGGTAACGTATTATAACGACTTTTAGCTTGAGTTAAAGGGCGGTTGTAATAGATTGCCTCTGCAATCTCAAATAGCTGTTCCACTTCTCCTGGGTAGAGGAACGTCTCCTCAGTATAGGTCCCTTGCCGCTCTTGTGTGAAGAGGGGGTTCTGTTTTTTTGAGACAAGGCCGCACAATCTGAGCTTGGCCTGAGCTAGCGCTTCTTTTGCTTCTGCGAGGATCCTTTTTTCGGGGACGGAGCCAGAGTAGTTTTGTTCCAGCTGCTTCACCCTTTTTTCTATAAAGCGGATTGCCTGCCTTGAAATGCGCCCCTGTCTAAGAGAAAGGGATCCCGCCTGAATTTTAGACAGCTCCGTTCTGACAAGACCATCTTCTAAATCTTTATATAGATTGACAAGTGTTTCTTTGAGGTTGTGAAAAAGGTGGTGTACTTTACCCTGCGTCTCCATTTGTTGGAGATAGTTTAAAGCGTTATCGAGTTGCTTAGACAACAGATGGTATTTTTCTCTTGAAATTGAAGAAGTTGCAATCGCATTTGCAAGCGACGAAACCTCTGCATAGATGTTAATGTTATTAATGCTCATTTTTACCTTATTATTATATTATAGGTTTCCCTTTCTCTATTATAACTCATTTTTCGGCTCAAAACAATGGATATAAATTATTATAAAATAAATATTTACATCGCAAACGTCTTTAAAATGAATAGACTTTTATACAGACATATCTTTTCTGCGGAATTTTGTAAAATAAAATTTTATTTATATTTTTTTGACGAGGAGCAGGCTAGGAGCAGTGGGTCTATTTAGAAGGGTATGGTGATGCACCTGCCAAAGAGGGGAAGGAAGTATTGTAAGTCGCTCAATAAGAGCTGATTGTTCTTTAGCGCCCTCCTCATGTCCTGGGTAGCACATAATGGAGAGCATCCCTCCTGGCATGAGGAGCTGCAAGGCATTTTCTACACTGTTTAAAGTCGTAGAGGTCAGTGTCGTTTTTCTCTTATCCCCCCTTGGAAGATAGCCTAGGTTGTAGACGATTAGGCGGATCGGGTGCAGTTGCGCTAAAGAGGGAAAGGTCTCGTGAGATTGTTGAAAAAAGTGTACGCAGGAAAGCTCTTCTGAAGAGAGGTGTTCGCGCAATAGCTGTTGTGTATTCTTTAAAGCTGCCTCTTGTATATCCAGACCTAAGACTCCCCAGCTGCTACGGGTTTTTAGTAGGCCGATTAAAACTAATGTATCATGGCCATTGCCGCAGGTCGCATCGATAGCCCAATCCCCCTTCTGAAGAACCCCCTTCCAATACTGGTGGGCAAGTTTAATAAAATCCATTTTTCCCCTTGATTGGAATTCTTATTTTTGAGTATTATCCCCGATCAAAATGAAAATTTCAATAGGGGTATTAGCTCAGTTGGTTAGAGCGCCACGTTGACATCGTGGAGGTCAGCTGTTCAAGTCAGCTATATCCCAATCTCTTTATCCTAAAAACGGCCTCTGTACTGGACAATTTTTTTCTAGAGGACAAAAGCAGAAGAAAAATAACAAGATATTAAGATGGACAGGATAAAAAGCAAAAAAATAAATTTCCCCATCTTGTCCATCTTAATATCTTGTTATTTTTCTTCTCAATTTTTTTTAGGAGAGAAATGATGTCCAGTATAGAGAAAAACGGCAGTGGAAAATGGTGAAGGGCCCTTCTGTCGGAATCGATTCAGGCTCAAAAGATTGCGTTAATTTACCGCTTTCAACTGCTGTGTTTAGGTTTATGGAAAATTCTTCGCAAACCCCTTTAAATCGTTCTGCAGCGCTGCTTTTAGCAGCAGCTGTGGTGGAACTCTTTCCCGGAACACTCCTTCTGTCAGGCGAGGGGACTCCTACCCATTTTTTCTTTGATCTCCTCTTGCCTTTTCCTTTTCAAAAAGATCTTTTGGGGGTCATTGAGGAGAGGATGCGTTGCATTTTAAAGGAAAGAAGAGGGGTGAGATCAATGGAGATGCTCCCTTCTAATGCGGCAAATATGATGCGCCATCATCGGCAAGAGCTCGTTGCAGAACAGCTGCTTTCCCTCCAAAGGGCGACAGTCCTCCTGTATCAGTATGGAACGTGTGTGGCTTATTTCCCTGGAGAAGAGATCTCTTCTCCTCTTGTAATTCCCTTTTTCAAGCTCTTCGAAGGGTTTTTGCTCAAAGGGGGAAAGGAGGGATGTATCCGCATTGTGGGGGCAGCTTCTAGCGACAAGCAGAAGGTGAAAGAATTTTTTAAATTACCCAAAATCTCTTCTAGGATGCAGACAAAACTTCTCGAGCCCCTAGGAGAGGAAGGATTTTGGATCTGGACTCCTCAAGGGGAGGTCGTGCGCCGTGCATTTGTGCACTGGTGGGAAGGGAAAATGCAAGAGCAGCATTTTGCTCTCATTTCTACTCCGGCAGCATTCTTAGGGGATGGGGATGAGGCGGCGTGGATGAAGGTTCATCTCGCGCAGTCCAAAGAAAAAAAAACGGCAGAGCTCGCGCTGATGGCTTCTTCCGATGAGCCCTCTTTTGAAGGGGGATTTCTATCGCCAAAGGTTTTTTTTGCGGACCGCTCCTATCAGATTTGCGATGAGGAAAAACTTTTACAGGAATGTATTTCTTCCTTGCATTTCATCTTACAGCTCCCTAAAATCTTGAACTTTGAGTTTGAGCTCGTCTTGGTTGTTTCCTCCGGGGGGCCTAAGAAGGGTAAAGAGGCTAGAGTAGCTCTTGTCCGCAAAGCTCTCGAGGCTTCTACCTTGCAGTGGAAAGAGGAAAAGAGAGAGGCGTTTGGGAACTTTGAGGGGATGATCCGCGTGGAAGTGAGGATGGCCGATGCCCTTGGGAGAAGGTGGGCCGGGCCCTTCCTGGGGATTCCTCAAGGAAAAGAGATTGTGCTTGTGCGCTCCTTATTTGGATCTTTAGAGCGCATAGTGGCTTTGCTATTGGAAAGGGCTCAAGGTCTAAAAGTAGACGAGCTGTGTGAGAAACTTTACATGAGGAGTACAAACTCTGAACTTGCGCATTAATAGGGAAATTCGAGCTCTTAAAGTTCGTGTCATTGATCAAGATGGGGGACAGCTCGGCATTATTACGTTGCCAGAAGCTTTGGATAAGGCGGCACTAGCGGGATTGGATCTGGTAGAAATTGCTCCCAGCGCTGAGCCTCCTGTCTGCAAGATTATCGATTTTGGGAAGTACCGCTATCAGCTCACGAAAAAAGAAAAAGAGCAGAAGAAGTCGCAGCATCAAGTGAAGGTAAAAGAGATCAAACTCAAGCCCAACACAGATGAGCATGACCTGGTTGTGAAAATGAAACATGCAAAAGATTTTATCGCCAAAGGGAACAAGGTGCGAGTTACCTGCGTTTTCCGAGGTAGGGAAATGCAGCACACGGAATATGGAAAGCGGGTGATCCATCGGATCTGCGATGAGTTGTCCGATGTGGCGACACCCGAATCCCCAGCAAAGCTGATGGGGAAAAACATGTCAGTAGTGCTCGCTCCCGGAGGAAAGAAAAAAACGGCAAATGCCAGTTAAAAGAAGAGATTACCTATGCCAAAAATGAAAACACGAAAAGCTGCGGCAGCGAGATTTAAAGTCACAGGGACGGGAAAATTGAAACGTAACCGCCCGGGTCGTCGTCACAAGCTGACAAAAAAGTCCTCCAACCGCAAAAGACACCTCAAAAAAGCGGGGTTGGTCGACAAAGGGCAGTTAAAAATGTATTCCCGCTTATTGGGAGTGGGTTGATAAAAAATTTAGATTGGGAGAATGAGTATGGTAAGAGTCACGAATGCAGTGGCAGCCAACCGCAAGAGGAAGCGTCTTCTTAAGCAGGCAAAAGGATTTGTAGGGGATCGCAAGAACCACATCCGTTTGACCTCAGATGCCGTGATGTCTGCGATGGCGTTTAATTATTGCCACCGCAAGCAAAGGAAAAGAGATTTTAGAAGTTTATGGATTATGCGTATCGGCGTGGGGGCAAAGATCAATGGATTGTCCTATAGCAAGTTGATTGCTGGTCTTAAAAAAGTGGGTTGTGCTTTGAATCGCAAAATGCTATCTGATATGGCTCTTCGCGATCCTCAAAGTTTTGCTGGCGTTGCAGGCTCTGCAAAGCAAGCATTGGCTTAAAAATTTAACCACAGAGGTAACTCTGTGGTTATTATTTTTTTTATTCCATAGAGATGCGTTATGCAAGATCGGATCATTTCTCTTCGCAAGCAGTTTCAGCAAGAACTCTCTTCCATCAAAAGCAGTAAAGAAGTGGAAATGCTCAAGGTCAAGTACCTGGGTAAGAAGGGGCCTGTTCAAGATCTCATGCAGTATTTGCGTGAGGTGCCAGCAGAAGAGCGTCCCAGCATAGGACAGAAAATCAATCTCCTCAAAGAGGAGATGGGTCAGCTCTGCGAGCTGGCGCTCACGAGTTTTTCCCAGGCAGAACTAGCAATCCGGTTAGAGTCTGAAAAGATCGATATCACCCTCCCAGGAAGGTGTCGATTTTTAGGAAGGCGCCATCCTCTCATGCTAGTGATGGAAGAGATCATCCAGATCTTTTCCAAGATGGGGTTTTCTGTGCAGTATGGTCCTGATATCGATACCGATTATTACAACTACGAAGGGTTGAACTTTCCTCCGGACCACCCCGCTCGCGACATGCAAGATACGTTTTACATCACCCCTCACGAGCTGCTCCGCTCCCACACCTCGAATACGCAGCTGCGTGTCATGGAAAAGCAATCCCCTCCCATTCGGATGATTGCTCCTGGCACCGTCTATCGCAATGAGACGATTAGCGCAAGATCCCACGTTTTTTTTCACCAGGTGGAAGGGCTGTACATCGATAAGCATGTCTCTTTTGCAGATCTCTTTGCGACGATGGAATCCTTTTGCCATCAGTTATTCCATTCTCCAGTAAAAATGCGTTTCCGTCCCAGCTATTTCCCCTTCGTGGAGCCAGGGGTGGAGGTCGATGTCGAGTGCACCGCGTGCGCAGCCAAGGGGTGCCGTCTTTGCAAACACACCGGCTGGCTCGAAATCTTGGGAGCGGGGATGGTGCATCCCGAAGTGTTGAAAAATGGGGGGATCGACCCAGAGCACTATAGCGGCTATGCGTGGGGCATGGGGATAGAACGGTTGACGATGCTTCGCTATGGAATTAAAGATATTCGTCAGTTTACAGAAAATGATGTGCGCTTTTTGGAGCAATTTTCTTGAAAATTAAGTTCTATTTTCTGTATTCTCTTTCTGCGGAAGAGTGGCAGAGTGGCCTATCGCGGCTGTCTTGAAAACAGCAGTCGGGCAACCGACCGTGGGTTCGAATCCTACCTCTTCCGTATTTTTTTAAATAAGGTTAAAGTATGAGTATTGCGCCAGTTGGTTCTTCTGTACCGGGTGTGCCTAGGGTTGTCGATGAAAAAAAACCTAAAAAACCCAAAAAACCTCCTGTGCTTAAGCGCTTCTTCGATTTTACAAATCCCTTAGAGGGGTTGTTACCCGAGCCACCACGAGTTAGTAAAAAAAACGGAGTCGCCCCCAAATTTGTTAGGAGAGATGATGAAAAAAGACCTATACCATAAGAATTTTTAAATCTTCCTCAAGATCCTTCTGAAAAGGCAAAAACATCCGCACCGGTGGGATCAATTAATGTCATTAGAAGAGAGGGACATAGGCCTAAAGTTGTAAGCGATCCTCAACAGGAAGATCCGCTTACAAGATTGTTTCAAGTCGTGTATTCAAGGGAGGGAGAGGAAGAGACCAACGCTTATTTAACCCAATTGCAAAATCCTAAACGATT
>JAHFTN010000124.1 GCA_023269365.1 Chlamydiota bacterium
CTCGACTTTGTACATTTTCGGCCTGAAGGCCGACGTATATTTGTTCTCGGGGGAGTTATTTAAAACAGGGAGGGGTTTTTAACCCCTTCCTGTTTTAAATAATCTTCCAGTTCGACCGTAGGGAGAACGTCCGAGGACAAATAGACAAGGCATTCGGGCCGAAAATGTGCAAAGTCGAAAACAGGTTATTCATTGCGCAGCTCGTAATCTTGAATAATCAGTTCTGTCGCATTTTCCAAGGAGACCTCATCTCTATTTAACCAACGAAATAAGGGCTCTTTTCGAAACCAGGTAAACTGCCGTTTAGCGTAGCGGCGAGAGGCTTGCTTAAAGGCGGAAACAAAAGCATCCCACTCTTGTTGTCCTTGGGACGAGTCTAAATACTCCAGACACTGCCTATACCCAATTGCTTGTGAAGCAGAGAGATTTTGAGCCAGTCCCTGGCTCTTAAGCCACTTCACTTCTTCAACAAACCCTTCTGCAATCATTTGATCGCAGCGCATCTCAATCTGAGGATAAAGTGTCTCTTTGGACTTATAAAGAAACCAGCAGAGAAAATTGTAAGAATCTAAAGGAGAATGCTTTACAGGAGGAAGCGAGGAGACTTTTTTAGAGGTGATTGCAATGATTTCTAGAGCGCGGACAATCTTATGACGATCGTTGGAAGTGATTGATGTGGCATACTCAGGATCTAATCCTTTTAACTGCCTATACATCGCCTCCTTCCCCTGTGTATCCATTTCATTTTCAATTTTTTTTCTAAGCTCAAGATCTGAAGGGGGCCCACTAGGGGGACCGTAAAGCAAAGAGTGGATATAAAAACCTGTTCCTCCAACGACAATGGGAACAGCTCCTTTATCAAGAATTTCTTTAATGGCTTGATGAGCCTCTTGATAATACTCCACGACATTAAATGTTTCATCAAGATCTCGACTATCGATGAGATGGTGGGGAATCTTTTGCCTCTCTTCGAGCTTGGGCTTAGCCGTACCAATATCCATCCCTCTGTAGACCTGCATCGAGTCTGCAGAAACGATCTGCCCTCCAATCGCCTTTGCTATTCCCAGGGCTAAAGAAGACTTTCCCACAGCTGTAGGGCCTGAAATAACAATCACTTTTTTTCTTCTAAGGGCTCCATCTCCTCCCTCTTTTTGCAATAGAGGGAAATGCCCCAAGAGCTTTTTCAGCTCTTTATCCTTGAAGTTTAGAGTTGATCCCATCTTTACCTAATGGATTAATTCCAACCTGACCCGGCGCCCAAAGCGTGCTCCCACTGTCATCACGAGAGTCCTCAAAGATTTAATTGTCCTTCCCTGTCTTCCTACGACTTTTGCCACATCTTCTGGAGAAACCTTAACCTCGATCACGGTCCCTTGCTGTCCATCCACAACTTGCACATCCACCGCATCGGGTTGATCTACGAGATTTTTAATAAGATAAGCGATGAATTCCTTCATATGACGTCATTCCCAATAAGATTTAGATTTGGAAGAGCAATCTACCACCCTAAGATTTTTTGTGCCACAGGAACTTATTTGAATCTATCCTAGTCATTTTTTTTCATTTGCTGGGATAGATCCATGAGGCGTTGTTCTCTCATTGCGCGCAAGTGGTATAAGTTTTCAAGTCATGGCTAAAGTCCAGGCAGCAATGAGGACAACATCCCTATTGCTACATCTATTTTAAGACGCCGATCTGGATCGATAACGAGGAAACCCTCGATCATCTCCCTTAACACTCTTGCAAAAGGGGGCTCTTGCTGTGGAGGCACTGGAAAAGAAGGGGGAAGTGATTTTTTTAAACAAAAATCAATTAATTTATCTTTGAAACCCCCATTGTCTGAGAGACTCGAATTTTGGGCACTCCAAAACTGGGGGGGATAAAGATTTTCTGAAACCCATTGACAATCTTTATACAGAGATTTTCTCAAGAAGTCTAATGTAAGGCCCAGACTCCATAGGTCTAAAGCTTGCAATCTGTATTTAGAACCAAAAAGCGTTGTAATTAGAGATATCTTTTCTTTTTGATATTTATTCAAAATATTTTCCCTGTTATTTCCTGCAATTGCATTCACAATAGATAGCTCACAATCCCCTCGTATTTTTTCCAGCTCTCTAATAACGTAATGATACTCCGGAGCAAACATCCTTGTAGTCCCCCCAATTTTTCCAAACTCATTAGTGCGCTGCGCAAAATCTAAATCTCCGATGACAACCCTCAGAACACCTCCTTCCCTTGTTAAAAAAATATTGCCACTTTTAATGTCCCGATGCACATACCCTTGCTGATGAATCTCTTGCACTCCGCAGAGGAGTTGGGATACAAGATTGGGCCACTCCTCTTCATTGAGACACCCCCTTTTTCTAATGGCTACTTGTAAATCCCCTAACTCATAAAATTTAGATACTACAATCGCATGAGTTCGTTTCTCACCGGCTTTAGTTTTAGTATATTCAAAACTATCTAAGAGCTTAACAACATGAGCACATGCCTGAAAAGTCTGCTGTTTTGCAAAAACACTTTCTATAGCAAAGGGGTCTGTTAAAATTTGTTTTTTTAAAAAAATTCCCAAGGCTACATTTTCGACGCAAACTACCTCAGAAGATTTTTTTATTACAAGTAATCCTCTCCTTATTTTCTTTAATCCTCCATTCCCTTTAAAAAAATCTTTAGGAAAGCGGATGACTAACGAACCACATCCAATTTTATAGACTCTGACTTTTTTAAAGAAAAAATAATTGTCAGCGTGTGTGAAGGCAACACACTTTAAAACATTCTCTAATACAGGAAATGCATTCTGATTGTTTTGTAATAGACTCACTATCTGGAGGGAATTGCAAAACTAACGCAGAAAACGTAATTTTTCGGGGGTTAGTCTGCTGAACTCTATTTCATTCCCGAAAAATCACATTTTCTGCATCAGCTTTGTAATTTTATATAAATAATT